>NZ_CAJCKG010000018.1:0-67071 GCF_903970945.1 Curtobacterium sp. ME26 | reverse complement strand
CGGTCCGGCGGCAGGGCATGCAGGGGGTGTGGCGCTCGGGCGACGTGCTCGTGTTCCCCGGCGACGAACCGCCGCTCGTGCTCGCCGACGTGCCGCACGCCGACCTCGTGGTCGCGGTTCTGCACTACCCTCGTGTCTCGTGACCGAACCAGTCGACGTGCTCTGGACCGGGGAGAACGCTCCCGGCCACGCCCACCCCGGGGACGCCGGTGCCGACCTCGTCTCCACCGAGTCGTTCGTGCTGCAGCCGGGCGAGCGTCGCCTGGTCGGCACGGGCCTGCGGATCGCGCTGCCCGAGGGGTACGCCGGGTTCGTCGTCCCCCGCAGCGGGCTCGCGGCGAAGCACGGCATCACCATCGTGAACGCGCCGGGGACCGTCGACGCGGGCTACCGCGGCGAGATCGGGGTCGCGCTCCTCAACACCGACGCCGCAGAGGCGTACGAGGTCCGGACCGGCGACCGCATCGCGCAGCTCATCGTGATGCCGGTGCCCCGCGTCACGTACACGCGCGTCGAGGCACTGCCGGACGGCGTGCGCGGTGAGGGCGGGTTCGGGTCCTCGGGCTACGGTGACCGGGGTGGTGCCCTGTACGGCGCCGCCGACGACTTCCAGGAAGGAACGGACGCATGAAGTTCGGCCGACGCAAGCGGGACGAGGTCGAGGTGGCGGACGCCGTCGTCGACGACGCCGAGATCGCGGAGACGACGCCGGAGGTCGACATCGCGACCGACGCCGACGCCGACCTCGACGAGGTGGACGCCGTCGCACCGACGGACAAGTCCGCCCCGGCCGACCGGGCCGAGAACGGCCCCCACGACGAGACCGAGGCGAACCTGGTCCGCCCCTACGTCGACCTGGGCGGCGTGAAGGTGCTCCCGCGCGAGGGCCTGCACCTGCGCCTCGAGGTCGAGGAGGGCTCGCAGCGCGTCGTCGCGGTCGGGCTCGACTACGACGAGTCGACGCTGCAGGTCCAGCCGTTCGCCGCACCGCGGTCGACCGGCCTCTGGCACGAGATCCGCGCGCAGATCGCGGACCAGATCGAGCGGCAGGGCGGCCGCGTCGAGGAGGTCGACGGGCCGTTCGGCCCCGAGCTCCGCGCGCTCGTCCCGGTCGTCACCGACGGCTCCGGCTCGACCGACGGTGCCCGGGCGGCGCGGTTCGTCGGCGTCGACGGCCCCCGGTGGTTCCTGCGCGGCGTGATCGCCGGCAAGGCCGCCGAGCAGCCCGACGACGCCGCCGAGATCGAGGAGCTGTTCCGCAGCGTGGTCGTGGTGCGCGGCACCACGCCGATGCCGCCGCGCGACCTCATCCCGCTGCACATGCCGAAGTCGACGCAGTCCGCCGTCTGACGCCCGGTACGTCCCCGCTCGACTCGACACGGCCTGGAGGCACGGTGCCGGACCACGACGACACCCCGCGTCGCGCAGACGCGACCGACGAGACCCCCGGTCACGTTCCGACGTCGCCACGGGAGCCGGCTCCTGAGCCCGAGGTCGCGCCGTCGTTCTCGGCGCAGTTCCGCGCCGCGGTGCAGAACGCCGGGATCGCACGGGTGGCCCCGGGCGAGGCGCCGTCCGGCCGGGCCCTGCTCGGCGCCGTCGGCGGTGTGCGCGGCCTCGCCGAGTCGGTGCTCCCCGGGTTCGCCTTCCTGGTCGTCTACGCGATCACGAAGGAGCTCGTGCCGAGCGTCGTGATCCCGGTCGTCGTCGGCCTGGTGTTCGTCGTGCTCCGCCTGCTGCAGCGGCAGTCGCTCACGATGTCCTTCGCGGGCATCGCCGGTGTGGTCGTCTCCGCGGCGCTCGCACTGTTCACCGGCCGTGCCGAGACGAACTTCATCCCCGGCATCGTCATCAACTCGGTGTGGCTGGTCGGCCTCCTGGTGAGCCTCGCGGTCCGCTGGCCCCTCATCGGCGTCGTGGTCGGCTTCCTGCTGCCGGCGGACGAGGACGGCTCGCACGTGGACTGGCGCGCGGACCCCACGAAGCGCCGCGTGCTGACCGTCGCCACCTGGGTCTGGGTCGGGCTCTTCGCGCTCCGACTGGCCGTCGAGGTGCCGCTGTACCTGACCGCCCAGGTCGAGCTGCTCGCCGCGGTGAAGCTCGTCCTCGGCGTGCCGCTCTACGCCGCCGTGCTCTGGGTCACCTGGCTGCTCGTCCGCACGGTGTTCGTGCGGCGTGAGGACACCGCCGCGGTGTAGGGTTGTCTCGACATCGAGACACTTTCCCGGCGACGCTCCGACGCGGCCGGGATTAGGTTTGCCTTGCTGGTGGGACGTTCCGCGGCCCACGAGGATGAGGGCACACCGATCACCAGGGAGGCGGCACAGTGGCTGCAGTCAACAGCTTCGGCTCGAAGGACACACTGTCGGTTGGGGGTGTCGACTACGCGATCCACCGGATCGACACCGTGCCCGGGCACGAGAAGCTCCCGTACAGCCTGAAGGTGCTGCTCGAGAACCTGCTCCGCACCGAGGACGGCGCGAACGTCACCGAGGAGCAGATCCGGGCGCTCGGTTCGTGGCGGCCCGAGGCCGAGCCGGACACCGAGATCCAGTTCTCGCCGGCCCGCGTGGTCATGCAGGACTTCACCGGCGTCCCGTGCATCGTCGACCTCGCCACCATGCGCGAGGCGATGGCCGAGATCGGCGGCGACCCGAACAAGATCAACCCGCTGTCGCCGGCCGAGATGGTCATCGACCACTCCGTCATCGCCGACCTCTTCGGTCGCGAGGACGCGCTGCAGCGCAACACGGACCTCGAGTACGAGCGCAACGGGGAGCGCTACCAGTTCCTCCGCTGGGGCCAGACCGCGTTCGAGGACTTCAAGGTCGTCCCGCCGGGCACCGGCATCGTCCACCAGGTCAACATCGAGTACCTGGCGAAGGTCACGTACACGCGCGAGTTCGACGGCGAGCTGTACGCGTACCCGGACACCCTCGTCGGCACCGACTCGCACACGACGATGGTGAACGGTCTCGGCGTGCTCGGCTGGGGCGTCGGCGGCATCGAGGCCGAGGCCGCCATGCTCGGCCAGCCCGTGTCGATGCTCATCCCGAAGGTCGTCGGCTTCAAGCTGTCCGGGTCGATCCCGGCCGGCGTGACCGCGACCGACGTCGTGCTCACCATCACGCAGGAGCTCCGCAAGCACGGCGTGGTCGGCAAGTTCGTCGAGTTCTACGGCGAGGGCGTCTCCGAGGTCCCGCTGGCGAACCGCGCGACCATCGGCAACATGTCCCCGGAGTTCGGGTCGACCGCCGCGATCTTCCCGGTCGACGGCGTCACGCTCGACTACCTGCGCCTGACCGGCCGCACCGAGGACCAGATCGCCCTCGTCGAGGCGTACAGCAAGGCCCAGGGCCTGTGGCACGACCCGTCGGTCGAGCCCGCCTACTCGGAGTACATGGAGCTGGACCTCTCGACGGTCGTGCCGTCGATCTCCGGACCGAAGCGCCCGCAGGACCGCATCGAGCTCTCGAAGGCGAAGGACCAGTTCGAGGTCGACCTCGCCAACTACGCGAGCATCGACCACACGCACGAGGACAAGGCCGTCGCCGACACCTTCCCGGCGTCGGACCCGGTCGCGGCCGCACCCGGCGACGAGCACGCGGTCGACGACCTGCAGGACGCCCCGCCGTCCGAGGTCCCGCTGCACGCGTCGAGCGCCCCGGGCACGGTGTCGAAGCCGACGTCGGTCTCCGTCGCCGACGGCGACCCCTTCACGATCGACCACGGTGCCGTCGCGATCGCGGCGATCACGTCGTGCACGAACACGTCGAACCCCTCGGTGATGATGGCCGCCGGCATCCTCGCGCGGAACGCCGCGAAGAAGGGCCTCAAGGCCAAGCCGTGGGTCAAGACGACCCTGGCGCCGGGCTCGAAGGTCGTCACCGACTACTACGAGAAGGCCGGGCTCACCAGCTACCTCGAGGACCTCGGCTTCTACACGGTCGGCTACGGCTGCACGACGTGCATCGGCAACTCGGGCCCGCTGCCCGAGGAGATCTCGCAGGCCGTGCAGGACAACGACCTCGCCGTCACCGCGGTGCTCTCGGGCAACCGCAACTTCGAGGGGCGCATCAACCCCGACGTGAAGATGAACTACCTGGCGTCCCCGCCGCTGGTCATCGCCTACGCCCTGGCCGGGTCGATGCACTTCGACTTCGACAAGGACGCCCTGGGCACCGACCAGGACGGCAAGGACGTCTACCTGCAGGACATCTGGCCCGACGCGGCCGAGGTGCAGGACGTCATCGACACGTCGATCGACACCGAGATGTTCACCCACGAGTACGGCTCCGTGTTCGAGGGCGACGACCGCTGGAAGAACCTGCCGACCCCGACGGGCGACACCTTCGAGTGGGACACCGAGTCGACCTACGTGCGGAAGCCCCCGTACTTCGAGGGCATGACGATGCAGCCGGACGCGGTGTCGGACATCTCCGGCGCCCGCGTGCTCGCGAAGCTCGGCGACTCGGTCACCACCGACCACATCTCGCCGGCCGGGTCGATCAAGGCGGACAGCCCCGCCGGGCAGTACCTCGCCGAGCACGGCGTCGACCGGAAGGACTTCAACTCCTACGGCTCGCGTCGCGGCAACCACGAGGTGATGATCCGCGGCACGTTCGCGAACATCCGCCTGCGCAACCAGCTGCTGGCCTCCGCGAACGACGGCGCCGGCGTCGAGGGCGGGTACACCCGTGACTTCACGACGCCCGACGGCGAGCAGTCGTTCATCTACGACGCGTCGCAGCACTACCAGGAGCAGGGCATCCCGCTCGTCATCTTCGGCGGCAAGGAGTACGGCTCCGGCTCGTCCCGCGACTGGGCGGCGAAGGGCACGAACCTGCTCGGCGTCAAGGCGGTCATCACCGAGAGCTTCGAGCGCATCCACCGCTCGAACCTCATCGGCATGGGCGTCGTCCCGCTGCAGTTCCCGGCGGGCGAGACGGTCGAGTCGCTCGGCCTCGACGGCACCGAGGTCGTCTCGATCTCGGGGCTCACCGAGCTGAACGAGGGCCGCACGCCGAAGACCGTGCACGTCACGGCCGAGCCGAGCGAGCACTCGCCGGCGGGCAAGCAGACCGTGGAGTTCGACGCGGTCGTCCGCATCGACACCCCCGGTGAGGCCGACTACTACCGCAACGGCGGCATCCTGCAGTACGTGCTCCGTTCGCTCGTCTGAGCGACGTGAGCACGGGTCGCTGACGCGACCGAGACACGGACGGGAGGCGCGGTGCCAGCTGGCACCGCGCCTCCCGTCCGTGTCCTGGTTGCGCGGCTAGGGTGGGGGCCTGCCCCACGAAAGGAGCGCCCGTGAGCCTGCTGAGCAGCATCTCCTCGCCGCGCGACCTCAAGCGTCTGTCGGACGCGCAGATGACCGAGCTCGCCGCCGAGATCCGCCGGTTCCTGGTCGCCGAGGTCGCGAAGACCGGTGGGCACCTCGGGCCGAACCTCGGCGTCGTCGAGCTGACGCTCGCGATGCACCGGGTGTTCGACTCCCCGCACGACCCGTTCGTCTTCGACACCGGGCACCAGTCCTACGTGCACAAGCTCGTCACCGGGCGGCAGGACTTCTCGCACCTCCGGGAGCGCGGCGGGCTCGCCGGCTACCCGCAGCGGAGCGAGTCGGAGCACGACATCGTCGAGTCGTCGCACGCGTCGTCTTCGCTGTCCTGGGCGGACGGGATCTCGCGCGCCTTCCGGCAGACCGGGCAGGACGACCGCACCGTGGTCGCCGTCGTCGGGGACGGCGCGCTCACCGGCGGCATGACGTGGGAGGCGCTCAACAACATCTCCGACGGCAACGACCGTCGGCTCGTGATCGTCGTCAACGACAACGGGCGCTCCTACGCACCGACCATCGGCGGCATGGCGCGGTTCCTCAGCTCGGTCCGCACGCGTCGCGAGTACCGCGCACTGTTCGAGAAGTCGCAGGCCGTCGCGTCGCACTTCGGGGCGCCGGGCCGGGCGTTCTACCGCGGGCTCCGCGGTGGCATGCACGGCTTCCTCTCGCGCTTCACGAACAACGAGGCGCTGTACTCGAACCTCGACATCAAGTACATCGGTCCGGTGAACGGTCACGACGAGCGCGCGATGGAGGCTGCGCTGCGCCAGGCCAAGGCCTACGGTGCGCCGACGATCGTGCACGCCATCACCGAGAAGGGCCACGGCTTCGAGCCCGCGCTCCGTGACCAGGCGGACCAGTTCCACGCCGTCGGGCACATCGACCCCGAGACCGGCGAGTCGCTCGACGTCTCCGCGGGGCCGTCGTGGACGTCGGTGTTCGCGTCCTCGCTCGCCGACCTCGGTGCAGCGGACCCGCGCATCGTGGCGATCACGGCGGCGATGCTCCGTCCGACCGGCCTCCACCGGTTCCAGGAGCGGTTCCCGTCCCGGGTCATCGACGTGGGGATCGCCGAGCAGCACGCGGTGACCTCGGCCGCCGGGCTGGCGTACGGCGGGCTGCACCCCGTCGTGGCGCTGTACGCGACCTTCCTGAACCGGGCGTTCGACCAGGTGCTCATGGACGTGGCGCTCCACCGTGCCGGCGTGACGTTCGTGCTCGACCGCGCGGGCATCACCGGGCCGGACGGACCGTCGCACCACGGCATGTGGGACCTCGCGCTGCTGCAGGTCGTCCCGGGCATCCGGATCGCGGCGCCGCGCGACGCGCCGACGCTGCGCGAGGAACTCGGCGAGGCCGTCGCCGTCGACGACGCCCCGACCGTGCTCCGCTGGTCGAAGGGGTCGGTCGGGCCGGACGTCCCGGCGCTCCGACGGCTGCACGACGGCGTGGACGTCCTGCGGGACCCCGCCGAGGGGCAGGAACCCGACGTGCTGTTCGTCGCCGTCGGCTCGATGGTGCAGGTCGCCCTCGAGGCCGCCACACTGCTCGAGGCGCAGGGCATCGGCGTCACCGTGGTGGACCCGCGGTGGGTCGTGCCGATCCCGGCGTCGCTCATCGACCTGTCGCGCGAGCACCGGCTCGTCATCACCGTCGAGGACGGCGTCCGCGTCGGCGGCGTGGGCACCCGGCTGCGGCAGGACCTCCGCGCGGCGGGCGTCGACACCGGGGTGAACGAACTGGGGCTGCCGGACGAGTTCATCGACCACGCCTCGCGCTCCGAGATCCTGGCGGACGTCGGGCTGACGGCGCAGGCCATCGCGCGCGACGTGATCGACCAGGTGGTCGGGACGAAGCTGCCCCAGGCGAAGCCGGCGCGGACGCGGGAGTCGGCGGACCGCTGACACTGGGCACGGATGTGCGCAGTTGTTACTGTGTACACATGAACAGCATCTCGGAATCGGTGTCGACGAGGGAGTTCCGCGCCGACCTCGCCGCAGTGATGGGGCGCGCGACCTTCGGGCACGAGCGGATCGCCGTAACGCGCAACGGCAGGGTCGCCGGCGTTGTCATCGGCATCGACGACCTGGAGCTCCTCGAGCAACTCGAGGACGCAGCGGATCTGCGTGCCTACCGCGCAGCGAAGGCCTCGGACGACGGCGAGCGGGTCTCGCTGGACGAGCTCCGCGGGGAGGCGTGAGCAGGTACCGCGTCGAGTTCACCTCTTCTGCAGCGAGAACGATCCGAAAGCTCCCGAAGAACGTCCGGACGCGCTTGCTCGACGCCATCTCAGCGCTGTCTGGCGACCCCCGTCCTCCGGGCGCGCGCAAGCTCTCGGGTGCGGATCTCGCCTGGCGTGTCCGCGCGGGTGACTACCGCGTGATCTACGAGATCGAGGACGACGCCCTGCTCGTGACCGTCGTCCGAGCCGCACATCGCCGAGAGGTGTACCGGTGAATCCGGCACTGTACGAACACCTGGGGGTGCGCAACAGCTCGAGCGCGTTCGTTGGCCTGCTGTTGGTCGCCGCAGGGGTGATGGCGCTGGTTCTCGGCACCTGGGCGGTCGTGCACGAAGGCGCCGACCCAGGGGCCGTGATGAGCTCGGTCGGAAGCACGGCCCTGGCGATCGGCACGTCCATGCAGGACTCCCTTGATGCGCTTGCCGGCATCGTCGTCACGGTCCTGCTGGGGTTCTACGTCGCGATGATCGGCGGGCAGATCTCGCCAGGATTCGACGTTGTGTCACTCCGCTTCCGACTGAGTACTGCCGCGCTGGTCCTGGCGGCTTGTTTCTGCAGCGTTGCGTCCCTGCGGATCGCGGCCCTCGTGTCTCATGGAGCGGTCGGAGCCGTTCTCAACACCAGTCTCGAAATCGGCATCACCGTGTCGCTCGCAGTCGAGCTGAGTTCAGGGATCTTGCTGAGTCGGCAACGCCAACTGGAGCAGAATCAGCGTGTCGTTGATCGCGCGCGCACGCGTGTCCGGCGAGCGGTCCTCGCCCTCGACGATCCGTCGCGGAAGCATCCGATCCGCTCGACGGTCGCCGCCATCGTCATCACGGCGCTACCGTCGCTCGTGTTGGCCGCGCTGACGCCAGGAGCCCGATGGTCGTTCGTGCCGTTCGTGCTCGGTCTGGTCCTCTTTGCGCACGGGGCGTTCCTGCTGGTGCACTACGCAAGAGTCGCGGACGGGCTTCGCTGGTTGTCATGGATCATGGTGATCGTGCCCGTGGTGTACGGGCTCATGGTCGCGCTCCGCACACTGGAGCTGGTCGCGGCGGGCCTCCCGTGGGCGGGAGCAGCGGTGCTGAGCTCGTTCCTGGTGGTCGCGATCGCCGACCTGGTCGCTCGTGGAGCGGTCCGTCCGTTGCTGTCGCTCAGACACCTGGCGGTGCGTCTCGAGTTGACGGAGGCGGTTGCGTCGCGGCGGAGGGCTCTTCGGCGCCGGTCCGCTCTCGCAGCGGAGCACGACACGGTCGACGAGAGTGCCTTGCTCGCGTGGCTTCAGCGCCGCTGATCACCACCGAGACGAAGTTGAACGTGTCCGCCCTGCGCTTCGTGCACCCACGCGACGGTGCACGGTTCGTTCGGCCGACCGGGGAAGTGGTACCGAGGGGCGTGTGCGGGCGCTCGGCGAGGCCGGCGCCGAGTTCGTGCTCGTGGTGACCCGCACCGAAACGACCTCCGAACCGGGGAATGCGCGTCGCTCCCGAAGCGTCTTGCCCCCTTCGGCCAAGGCGACGCGTGCCTCGGGAGGGGCGACCGAGCGGCGTACCCGCGCGACGAACCAGGAAAGCGACGTCGAACCAGCCGCTGTGGCGGGTTCGACGTCGCTTCCGTGGTTCGACGCCGGGGAAGCGCGGCGTCGGCGGTACCGCCGCGCTAGCGCGAGGCGGGGCCGACGATCGCCGGGTCGTGGAACCGGCCGCCGAAGACCCGCTCGGACGCACCCGAGCGGTCGAGGTACGGGCTGATGCCGCCGGCCTGGAACGGGTAGCCCGCGCCGAGGATCAGACCGAGGTCGATCTCCTCGACGTGCTCGACCACGTGGTCCTCGAGCATCCGGTGCACCTCGTCCGCCAGGGCGTCCTCGAACCGCTGCTGCATCGTCGCCGCGTCGACCGGCTTCGCGTCCTTCTTCGACGGTGCGACGAGCTTCACGGCGGCGGGGTCGTACCCGGTCACGGTGCCCTTCTTGTCGCGCGTCAGGATCGTGCCGTGCTCGGCGATCCGCTTCAACCCGTCACCCGGGTAGAAGCGCTCCGGCCATGCGGCGTGGTGGGAGTCGAGCACGTGCGCGCCGACCGGCAGGCCGACGAGCTCGAGCAGCTCGAACGGCGACATCGGCAGGCCGAGCGGCGCCGCACCCTCGGCGACCGTCTCGAAGGGCGTGCCCTCCTCGACGCCGCGCATCGCCTCGCCGAGCACGCGGGCGAGCACGCGGTTGACGACGAAGCCGGGCTGGTCGGCGGTCACGATCGCGGTCTTCTTCAGCGTCTTCGCGACGGCCAGGGCGGTCGCGACCGTCTCGTCCGACGTCGACGCGGTGCGCACGACCTCGAGCAGCGGCATCACCGCGACGGGGTTGAAGAAGTGGAAGCCGACGAGCCGCGACGGGTCGGACAGCACCGAGCCCATCTCGGTCACCGACAGCGACGAGGTGTTCGTCGCGAGGATCGCGTCGGGTGCGATGACCTGCTCGATCTTCCGGAAGACGTCCTGCTTGACCGACATCTCCTCGAAGACGGCCTCGATCACCCAGTCGGCGTCCGCGAAGGCGTCGTACGACACCGAGCCGCTGACGAGGGCCTTGATGCGGTTGGCGTCGTCCGGGGAGACCCGCTTCTTGGCGAGCAGCTCGTCGACCGAGGACCGGATGCGCTCGACGCCGGCGTCGACCCGCGACTGGTCGACGTCGGTGATGACGACGGGGACGCCGAGACGACGGGCGAACAGCAGCGCGAACTGCGACGCCATGAGGCCGGCGCCGAGGACCCCGACCTTCGTGATCTTCTTCGCCTCGACGCCCTCGGGAGCACCGACCGGCTTCTTCGCACGCTTCTGCACGAGGTCGAACGCGTACATCGACGCGGCGAACTGGTCGCCGGCGAGCAGGTCGGCCAGGGCGTCGTCCTCGTCGGCGAAGCGGTCGTCGAGCGACCCCGACCTCGCCGCGGCGACGAGGTCGAGGGCGCGGAACGGCGACTTCGGGACGGTGCCGATCTTCGACGCGACCTGCGACCGGGCGACCTTGACGACGGTGCCCCACGCGGCCTTCTCGATCATGCCGGGCTCGTTCTTCCGGACGACCTTGGTGCGACCGGACACGACGCCGTCGGCCCACGCCACCGCCGACGGCAGGAAGGTCACGGACGGGATGAGCGCGTCACCGATGCCGATCTCGACCGCGGCGGGGCCGTCCATCAGACGGTTGTTCTTGAGCGGGTTCTCGACGATGACCCGGAGGGCCTTCTCCGGACCGATCAGTCGGGGGAGCAGCGTGGCACCGCCCCAGCCGGGGATGATGCCGAGGAAGACCTCGGGCAGCCCGATGCCCTGCGCCGCCGACGAGAAGACGCGGTACGTGCAGTGCAGGGCGATCTCCAGGCCGCCGCCGAGCGCGATGCCGTTCACGAACGCGAACGACGGCACACCGAGGTCGGTCAGCTTGCGGAGGGTCGCGTGCCCGAGGGACCCGAGCTCGTGCGCGACCTCGCGGGAGGGCAGCGCGGCCGCCTGCGACAGGTCGGCGCCGGCGGCGAAGCAGTACTCCTTGCCGGTGATCGCGACCGCCTGGATGCTGCCGGTGGACGCCGCCGCGCGCAGAGTGTCGAGCACGTCGGACAGCTCGCGCATGGTCCGCGGGCCGAGCGTCGACGGGCGCTTGAAGTCCTTGCCGTTGTCGAGCGTGATGAGCGCCAGGGTGCCGCCGGACGGCAGCGCCACGTGCTTCACGTAGGAGTGGGTGACGACCTCGTCCTCGCTCAGGGCGGTCAGCTGGTCGATCGCAGTGGTGGTCATCGTCAGGCCGCCTTCCGTGCCGCGCTCTTGCTGAAGTTCGGGTTCTCCCAGATCACGGTGCCGCCCTGACCGAGCCCGATGCACATCGTCGTGATGCCGTACCGGACGTCCGGACGCTCGGCGAACTGCGCCGCGAGCTGGTTCATCAGCCGGACGCCGCTCGACGCGAGCGGGTGCCCGACGGCGATCGCGCCGCCCCAGGCGTTGACGTTCGGGGAGTCCTGTGCGATGCCGTAGTTGTCGAGGAAGGCGAGCACCTGCACGGCGAACGCCTCGTTGATCTCGAACAGGCCGATGTCGTCGATCGTCAGGCCCGCCTTGCGCAGCGCCTTGTCGGTCGCGGGGACGGGGCCGACGCCCATGACCTCGGGCTCGACGCCGGCGAAGGCGAACGAGACCATGCGCATCTTGGTCGGCAGGCCGTGCTGCTTCGCGCCGTCCTCGGACGCGAGCAGGCTCATGGTGGCACCGTCGTTCAGACCGGCTGCGTTGCCTGCGGTGACCCGTCCGTGCGGCCGGAACGGCGTCTTCAGGCCGGCCAGTGCCTCCAGGGTGGTGCCCGGTCGCGGCGGCTCGTCCTTCGCGACGATGTCCCAGCCCTCGCCGGTGTTCACCTCGACCGGCACCACGTCGGGCTGCAGCTTGCCGGCCGCCCAGGCGGCGGCGTAGCGCTGCTGCGACTGGACGGCGTAGGCGTCCGTTCGGTCCTTCGTGATGGCGGGGAAGCGGTCGTGCAGTCGCTCGGCGGTGCTGCCCATGACGAGGGCGTCGCCCGCCACCATGCGCTCGGCGATGAACCGGGGGTTGACGTCGGCGCCGAAGCCCATCGGGTGTCGGCCCATGTGCTCGACGCCGCCGGCGATCGCGACGTCCGCGGCACCGAAGGCGATCGCGCCGGCGAGGGTGGTGACGCTCGTCATCGCGCCGGCGCACATGCGGTCGATCGCGTAGCCGGGGACCGACTTCGGCAGCCCGGCGAGCATGCCGACGGTCCGGCCGAGGGTCAGGCCCTGGTCGCCCTGCTGGGTGGTGGCGGCGACGGCGACGTCGTCCACCGCCGCACCGTCGAGCTGGCTGTTCCGGTCGAGCAGGCCGCGCATCGCGTGGACCGCGAGGTCGTCCGCGCGGGTCTTCCAGAACACCCCCTTCTCACCGGCTCGTCCGAACGGGGTGCGGACACCGTCCACGAACACGACGTCTGATGCCTTGGGCAATCGGGGCCTCCAGATCCACTTCGATCGGGTCGGGACGCGTTCCGCCCCGACCGGCCGGGCAGCGCCCGGCGACACCGGAGACGCTATGCCCGGAGGCTGGACGGACGCATGCCCGTTGGGGTGTTCCTACGAGCCGGTGTTGCTCTCGGCAGCAGGCTGCTGTCCGGCGTCGACAAAGGCGTGCGCGATGATCGACGCCGTCTCCTCGACCTGCCACGGACGGGCGTCGTGCGACGCGAGCGCGGCGCCGACGGTCTCGGTCGCGATCGGCGTCGGCGGCTCCCACGAGACCACGCGGAGGGTCTCCGGCGTGAGCAGGTTCTCGACGGGCAGGTCGAGCTCCTCGGCACGGGTGACGACGGCGGCACGGGCGGCCTTGTACCGGCGGTCCGCGTCGGGGTTGCGGTCGGCCCAGGCGCGGGGCGGCGGGAGCGTGGCCTCGCCGGTCCCGCGGAGCTTCGGCAGGTCCTCGGTCGTCCGACCCTCGTCGACGGCGGCCCACCACCGGTCGAGCTCCGACCGGCTCGCGCGCCCGGTGAACGCCTTCACCGCGCCGAGCTCCGACCGCGACGTCGGGGCGGCCGCCGCGGCCGCGACGATCGCCGAGTCCGGCACGAGCCGACCGGGGGCGATGTCGACCTCGCGCGCGTACGCGTCGCGGGCGAGCCACAGCGAGCGGGCGATCGCCAGCGCCCGTGCACCGCGCAGCGCGTGCATGCCGGACAGCCGACGCCAGGGCTCGGCCTTCGGCGGCTTCGGGGCGCGACCGAGCACGGCGGCGAACTCCTCCGACGCGATCCGGGACTTGCCGGCGGCGTCGAGCACGGCGGCGAGGGCGTCGCGGAGGTCCGGCAGCAGCTCCACGTCGAGCGCGGCGTAGACGAGCCAGGCCTGGGGGAGCGGACGCGTCGACCAGTCGGCGGCGGAGTGCGCCTTCGCGAGCGTGATGCCGAGCAGCTGCTCGACGACGGCACCGAGTCCGACGCGGGGGAAGCCGGCGATGCGGGCGCCCAGCTCGGTGTCGAAGATCCGGGTCGGCACGAGGCCGACCTCCTGCAGGCACGGCAGGTCCTGGGATGCGGCGTGGAACAGCCACTCCTCGTCGACGACGGCGTCCTGCAGCTCGGCGAAGTCGCCGATCGCGATCGGGTCGAAGAGGAAGGCGCCGGCACCGCGGCGGAAGACCTGGATGAGGTAGGCGCGCTGCGAGTAGCGGTAGCCGCTGGCGCGTTCGGCGTCGACGGCGACCGGGCCGTGGCCGGCGGCGATCGCGGCGACCGCCTCGAGGTACTCGTCGCGGTCCTCGATCACGTGGACGGCGTCGTGCGCGTCCTCGAACGCGGGATCGGCGGGGTCGGTCACTTCGTGGTCCTCCTCGGGGCCAGCAGCGTCACGCCGTCCGACGCCGGCGGGAGCCCCGCGAGCATCGCGACGATCTCCTCCCAGGCCTCGACGTGCGCGGTGAGGTCCTCGTCACGGGGCGTCCAGGACGCCCGGAGCTCCAGCTGTGCGCCGTCGCCCTGGGCGGCGAGGTCGCCGTAGCCGCGCGAGATGATCTTGGTCGCCGTGCCCGACGCCCGGTCGTAGCTCGCCCCGTGTGCCTCGAGGGCGTCGACGAGCCAGCTCCACGTGACGTCCGCGACGAACTCGTCGACGCCGATCTCCGGCTCGAGCGGTGCCTGGGCGAAGGTCACCACGCGGAACGCGCCGCCCCACCCCTCGGGTTCTGCGGGGTCGTACAGCGCGATGAACCGGCCGGTGCCGAGGTCGGAGTCGATGCCGTGCACCGCACCGGAGACGTCCGCGGCCAGGGCGATCGAGTGCGGCGCGATCCGCGAGGGCGAGGGGATCTCGGTCACCGTCGTCTCGGTGCGGGTGCCGCCCGACGCGACCAGCGCGCGCAGTCGCGCGAAGGCCTCGGGCTCAGCGGATTCGGACACGCTTGCAGACTAGGCTCCGCACCATGTCCCGATCAGCGCGACCCGCCGAGGACGTCGCCCAGGAAGCCGTGCGCTCGGCGGGCCTCGTCGCACTCGGGGCGGGGGTCGCCGCCGCCGCGATCGGCACCGCCGTGGTGGGCGGGTTCGTCGCCGCCGTCGCCCGCGCCGTCGTCACCCCCGACCGGAAGCGCGCCGAGCGGGTCCCGATCCACGCGGTCGACCCGGACCGGATGACCGTGACCCTCGAACGCACCGCCGACACCGAGCTCCAGGGCCGCTACAGCCTGTGGTTCGGCGGCGGCACCGGGCACATGCGGATCGGCGAGGTCCTCGGCACGACCGAGACGACCGTCACGCGGCGCATCATCGCCGTCGACGCCGGCGACCCGACCACCGCTCGACGGGGACGCTGGGGCGGCTGGTTCTACCTGAACCCCGGCGAGCTCGACGTGCCCGTCGAGGACGTCGACATCCCCACCCCGAACGGCCCCTCGCCGGCCTGGATCGTCCGTGCCGACGACCCCGACGCCCCGTGGGCCGTCCTCGTGCACGGCCGCGGTGTCACCCGCGCCGAGACCATCCGCGCCGTGCCCGTGTTCCGCGCCGCCGGGTACTCGGTCGTGCTCGCGTCGTGGCGGAACGACGGTGTGGCACCGCGGAGCTCCGACGGCCGCTACGGGCTCGGCACCACCGAGTGGGAGGACGTCGACGCCGTGCTCCGCTGGCTCGCCGCCCGCAACGCCCGGAGCGTCGTGCTCATGGGGTGGTCGATGGGCGGTGCGGTCGTGCTGCAGACCCTCGTCCGCTCGCGCTTCGCCGGGATGGTCGACGGGGTCGTCCTCGAGTCGGCCGTCGTCGACTGGCACGAGGTGCTCAAGTCGCAGAGCCGGGTGCTCAAGCTGCCGCGGCCCGTCCGGAAGGTCGCACAGCGGCTCCTCCGGACCCCGGTCCTGCACCGCGTGGTCGGCCTCGAGCAGCCGGTCGACCTCCGCGAGCTCGACATGGTCGCCCGGGCGGACGAGCTGACGGTGCCCATCCTGATCCTGCACAGCGACGACGACGGGTTCGTGCCGTCGTCGGCGTCGCACGAGCTCGCGCGGGTCCGGCCCGACATCGTCCGGCTCGAGGTCCAGACGACCGCGCGGCACACGAAGCTCTGGAACCACGACGCGGACTGGTTCGACGCCCGCATCCTCGCGTGGCTGACCGAGGTGGTGCAGCCGACGGACGCGACCAGCGCCCGGTAGTCGGCACGCTGGACGGACGGGAGGCGCGTGGCGGATCCGCCACGCGCCTCCCGTCCGGTGGTGCGTCTCAGGCCGCGGCGGCCGTCTGCACCTGTCGCTGCACCCGGCCGAGCATGCCGACCATGCCCCGGATCCGCAGCGGACTGACCGCCTCGGTGAGCCCGAGCGTCAGCGGGTAGTCCACCGGGACCGCGAGGACCTCGGGCGCCGTCAGCCCGGACAGCCCCTGCGCGAGGATCGACGCGAAGCCCCGGGTCGTGGGCGCCTCGCGGGGTGCCGTCGCGTGCATCCGGACGACGTCGGGAGCGTCGCCGTCCGCACCCACCGTCACCGTGATGAAGACGGGGGACTGGCACTCCTCGACGCGCTCGAGCTCGTCCTCGTGCCCCTGCAGGCGCTCGGGCAGCGCGGGGAGCTCGTCGGAGAACTCGAGCAGCAGCTGGAGCCGGTCCTGCTGGGACAGCTCGAGGAAGTCGTCGCGGATCTCGGCGAGGGCCTGGGGGAGTTCCTCGCTCATCGGGCGGGCACGGTCCCCGGCTCGGTCCCGACCGCGATCGGCACGCGCACGGCGCTGCCCCACTCGGTCCACGAGCCGTCGTAGTTCCGGACGTTCTCGTAGCCGAGCAGGTGCTGCAGGACGAACCAGGTGTGGCTCGACCGCTCACCGATGCGGCAGTACGCGATGACCTCGTCCGCGTCGCCGATGCCGGCACCCTCGCGGTACACGGCGTCGAGCTCGTCACGCGACTTGAACGTGCCGTCGGCGGCGGCCGCGGTCGCCCAGGGGATGTTCACGGCGGTCGGCACGTGGCCGGCGCGGAGGGCACCCTCCTCCGGGTAGTCCGGCGCGGTGGTGCGCTCACCGGAGTACTCCGGAGCGCTCCGCACGTCGATGAGCGGCTTGCCGAGGTGGTCGAGCACGTCCTCCTTGAACGCGCGGACCTGCTCGTCGCGGCGCTCCACGACGGGGTACTCGACCGGGGTGACCTCGGTGCGGTCGGTGGTGAGCGCGCGGTCCTCGGCGATCCACTTCGCCCGGCCGCCGTCGAGCAGGCGGACGTCCTCGTGGCCGAACAGCGTGAAGACCCAGAGGGCGTACGCGGCCCACCAGTTGTTCTTGTCGCCGTAGATGACGACCGTGGTGTCGCGGCCGATGCCCTTGCCGCCGACGAGCGCCGCGAAGGCCTCGCCGTCGATGTAGTCCCGCTGGACGGGGTCGTTGAGGTCGGTGTGCCAGTCGATCTTCACCGCACCGGGGACGTGGCCCGTCTCGTAGAGCAGGACGTCCTCGTCGGACTCGACGACCACCAGATCCGGGGAGCCGACCCCGGCGTCGAGCTGCTCCTGGAGCCACTCGGTCGACACCAGGCGCTCCGGGTGGGCGTAGGCGGCGAACTTCTCGGACGGGTCGACCGGTGCGGTCATCGGGGGTACCTCCAGGGGGTGCGGCTGCACCGGACTAGGATCGGTCGTCGGTGCCTGTGGGCAACGGTACGCGGACGTGCCGTTCGACTCCTGCAACGTGACACCCGCCGACTTGCTTCCCTCCGGAGGACCCGTTGCCCGCTCACCTCGTCGACCGCGACCCGCAGGTCACCCCGCAGCAGATGGCCGCTGCGCTCGTGCCGCCGCCGCAGTTCGCCGACGCGTCGTTCGCCAGCTACCGACCCGATCCGGAGTACCCGTCGCAGGCGGACGTGCGCGACGCCGTCGAGCGGTTCGTCGCGACCCGCCCCGAGCCGGCGAAGCGCGGGCTGTTCGGCCGGCGGCGCGAGCCGGTCCAGCCGACGCGCTCGGGCGTGTACCTGGACGGCGGGTTCGGTGTCGGCAAGACCCACCTGCTCGCGGCGGCCTACCACGCGGAGCCGTCACGCAAGACGTTCGGCACGTTCATCGAGTACACCGCCCTGGTCGGCGCGCTCGGGTTCCAGGGCACCGTCGACCTGCTCCGCGGGACCTCGCTCGTCTGCATCGACGAGTTCGAGCTCGACGACCCGGGCGACACGATGGTGATGACGCGCCTCATCAAGGAGCTCTCCGAGACGGGGACCCGGTTCGCCGCCACGTCGAACACGCCGCCGGGAGCGCTCGGCGAGGGCCGCTTCGCCGCCCAGGACTTCCTCCGCGAGATCCAGGCGATGTCGGACCGGTTCGACACCATGCGCATCGACGGCCTCGACTTCCGCCGACGAGCGGTCGACGAGTCGGCCCGTGTGGTCGACGACGTCGTCGCCGGACTGCCGGCCGGCGCCACGACACTCGACGACTTCCGTGCGGTCGTCGGTCACCTGGCGAGCGTGCACCCCTCGAAGTACGTCGCGCTGGTCGACGGGCTCGACGCGGTGGGGCTGACCGACGTGCAGGCGTTCACGGACCAGACCGACGCGCTCCGCTGGGTCGCACTGGTCGACCGCCTCTACGACGCGCAGGTGCGCATCGTCGCGTCCGGCACGCCGCTCGACCAGGTGTACCCGCAGGCGATGCTCGACGGCGGGTACCGCAAGAAGTACCTGCGGGCCGCGTCGCGCGTGGTCGCGCTCTCCCGCGCCGCCGACTGAACCGCGCGACGGACGGGAGGCGCGTGGCGGGACCGCACCGCGCCTCCCGTCCGCCCGTTCCCGGCTCCCCGAAACACACCGTTTACACGGGGACCCGTCGCGTTACACCCGCGAAACAGTTCGTGCTCCCTCGCGAAACCTCACGTCGCCAGACTCTGAACACCCGAGGGCGGTCCCGAGAGCCGCACTGCAATCGCGAGAGGTGAACAGATGCTTGATCAGGGCAACACGGCATTCGTGTTGATCATGGCGGCGCTGGTGTTGTTCATGACACCGGGCCTGGCCTTCTTCTACGGCGGCCTGGTGAAGGCCAAGTCCGTCATCAGCATGATGATGATGTCCTTCGGGGCCATCGCCCTGGTCGGCGTCCTGTGGGTGCTCTACGGCTACGCGATCGCGTTCGCCAACCACGGCGCCGGCACGAACGTCGCGGGCATCGTCGGCTTCTTCAGCATCGACTGGAACCAGATCGGTCTCGGTCAGGCGTTCGAGGAGTCGCAGGCGTCGACCATCAACGCCGCGTACCCGTCGATGGCCTTCGTCGGCTTCCAGGCCACCTTCGCGATCATCACCGTCGCCCTGATCTCCGGTGCCATCGCCGACCGCGCGAAGTTCGGCGCCTGGATGGTCTTCGCGGGCGTCTGGGTCACCGTCGTCTACTTCCCCGTCGCGTCGTGGGTCTTCAACCTGACCTCGGGCATGTTCGCGACCTGGGGCGTCATCGACTTCGCCGGTGGCACCGCGGTCCACATCAACGCCGGAGCCGCCGGTCTGGCGCTGGCGATCGTCCTCGGCAAGCGCGTCGGCTTCGCCAAGGGCGCGCACAAGCCGCACAACCCGCCCTTCGTCCTGCTCGGCGCCGCGATCCTCTGGTTCGGCTGGTTCGGCTTCAACGCAGGTTCAGAGGGCGCTGCCGACGGCGTCGCTGCGCTCGCCTGGGTGAACACCCTCGCCGCCCCGGCCGCCGCGATCCTCGGCTGGCTGCTCATCGAGAAGATCAAGGACGGCAAGGCCACCTCGGTCGGCGCCGCCTCGGGTGCGGTCACCGGTCTGGTCGCCATCACCCCGGCCTGCGCCGCGCTGACCCCGGGCTGGGGCATCCTGCTCGGCTTCCTCGCGGGCATCGTCTGCTGCTTCGCGATCGACTGGAAGTACAAGCTCGGCTTCGACGACTCGCTCGACGTCGTGGGCGTCCACCTGGTCGGCGGCATCTTCGGCACGCTCTACCTCGGCATCTTCGCCGACGGCACCGGCCTCATCTACTCGGGTTCGTTCGAGCAGCTCGGCAAGCAGGCCGTCGCCGCCGCGGCCGTCCTCGTGTACTCGTTCGTCCTGGCCTTCGTGATCGGGTTCGCGATCGAGAAGACCATCGGCTTCCGCGTCAAGACCGAGGACGAGGTCGCCGGCATCGACACCGCCGTCCACGGTGAGGAGGGCTACGTCCTCTACGAGGAGCGCGACGAGACCCCGGTCTCGGTCCGCTAGCACCGTCCACCCCGCACGACGACGGGCCCCGCGCACACCAGCGCGGGGCCCGTCGTCGTGTGGGGCGGCGGGCGGGTGCTCGGTAGGGTGGCGCCGTGGACGACGTCACCCTCGCGCACCCGCTCGTCGACGCGGTCGGGCCCGGGTTCGTCGTGCACGAGACGGACGCCGCGGTGGTCGACTGCTCGAGCGAGCGGACCGGACTCCTCCTCGAGGCCCGCCGCGCCGGGGTCGTGGCCGTGCTGCTCACGCCCGGGTCGTCCCGGCTTACCGCCGCGATGTCCGCGATGCTCCGCCGCACGGCGTCGAGCTGGGTCGTCCGCGAGGGGGACCGGTACCGCGCAGCCGGGTCGGACGTCGTGGCGGACGACGTCGCCACCGCGATGCTCGCGCCGCAGACGGTCACCCGCTCGGCGACGATCGGGCCGGGCGCGGTGCCGTGGGTCGAGGCGCTCGTCTCGGTGCACCACCCGGCATCGGAGGCCGCGACCCTCGGGCGGACCGCGGAACTCCTGCTCGCCGGCCTCGGCGACGTCGGCGATGTCGGCCTCGAGGCCTGGGGCACGGTCGAGCCCGCCACGCTCGCCTGGAGCGTTGCCGAGGTCACCGCCTTCGCCCGCCGCCGGGCACCCCGACCGACACGCCTGGTCGCCGTGGCACCCACCACCGGCGGAGTCGCGTCCGTGCAGCTCCGCATCGAACGCTCGGCCACCGGCGTGACCGAGGAGACGCGGCTCGTGCTGCCGCGACCCGCCCCGTCGGACGCGCTGCCGACCGACGACGACATCCCCACGGTACTCGCGGACCTCGCCCAGCGACAGCGGGTGCTGCTCGGCACCGCCTGGCGGACGAGCGGACACCCCGACGCCACCGTGTCCGCCCACCAGCTCCCGCTGCCGGTGCCGCTCGGCGCCGTCGTCGGGGCCGCAGCGGTGCGGGACCTCGGCATCGATCCCCGGACGCTCCCCACCGGTGCGCGGGCGGTCGGACCGGCCCGGGTCCCGTCGCTGGTGCTCGACCCCACCCCTGACGACGTGCGGTCCGGGGTGGTGCTGTCGCGCGGCGCCGACGCAGAGGCCCGGTGGCGGCGGCTCGCGCAGCTCGGGGACGCGCTCGGGCCGCGTGCCGTCGAGATGCTCGGCTTCGGGGACCGACGATGAGCGCCGAGTGGGTCGTGCTCTCGCCACGGCACGTCGACGCCGCGGTGGTCGTCGCGGCAGCGGCCGGCGAGGACCCGGCGATCGGCATCCGCCAGCTCTGGGAGGGTGATGCCCTGCAGCTCGTGGCCGACGACGGGATCGTGCTCCTCACCCTGTTCCAGTCCCGCGAGCTCGTGCGGACCGTCGATGCCGCACGGCTGCTCGGGACGCACTCGACCGGCACCCCCTTGTTCGGGGGTGACGAGCCGGTATGGTGGACGTCGGTCCACACGGCCGCCCAGGACCCGTCCCGAGCGGCGGCCGAGCGGATCGTGCGGGACGTCGCCGCTGCGGCCGGGGGCCTGGCGGTGTCACGGTCCGCCGTCGGAGACTGACGAGGATCGACACGGCGCGTCGCGGGACGACGGGACCACGGAACGAGGGGGAGCGATGGGGAACGGCTGGCAGATCGACCCGGCGGGCGTGCAGACGACGCTCGCGGGCACCGAGACAGCGGCGACGAAACTGTCGACCGCGTTCGACGGGCTGGCCGATGCCCACGCGGCACTGACGACCGCGGTCGGTGACGACCAGGCGGTCGCCGGAGCGGTCGCCGCCCTGATCGAGAGCCACACGGCGCTGCTGCAGCGCGTCGGCAACCACATCACCGCCGGTCTGGCCGGCGCTGCCAACGCGACCATGGCGTACTACCAGGGTGACGAGGAGATGGCCGCGACGGCGCAGGCCAACGCGATCCGCGCCTCCAGTACGGGCGACTTCGCCGGTGTCGACCTCGGGGACGGCGCATGACCGGGCAGTGCCGCGCCGACGGCCTGATCGACCCGGACGCGATCCCCGGCGCGAACATCAAGCCCGAGCAGGTCGACGCGGCCGGCACCGCCTTCGCGACCGCCGGCACCGACGTGCAGACGCGCGGATCCGAGGTGAAGACCGCGTGGGCCGGCCTCGGTGGCAGCTACACGACGCCGGACTCGGCCGAGCTCCTCGCCGTCATGGACGGCGTCGAGACCGACACCGCTGCGCTGGCCGGGACCATGCAGAAGGTGTCGACCGCGATCAGCGACTACGCCACCGTCGTCGCCCCGATCGCGCGACGGCTCGTCGAGCTCAAGGCCGAGGCCGAGACCTTCGTGGCGAAGGCGCTGCAGGGCAAGACGGTCGGGCCGTGGGACCCGGAGCACCCGGCGAACCAGGGACCGGTCGGCCTGGTGCAGCACTTCGGCGAGATCCTCGACGACGTGCACCTGCGCTGGGACGAGTACACGCCCTACGTCGACGAGAACAACGAACTGCTCACCAAGGTCGCCGAGCAGGAGACGAAGCTCTCGCAGGCCTCGACCGACTGCGTCAACGCGATCAACGGGCTCCGGACCGACATGTGCATCGCCGAGGTGCAGGCCGTCGACTACACGGCGGCCGTCAAGGCGAACGAGCCGATGCCGTGGGGGAGCACCGGCCGCGGCGACCAGTCGTGCCAGGAGTCGTTCAACTCCGGCGTCGGTGACGCTGCCGTGGGGACCGTCGAGGGCCTCGGTGGGCTGATCGGCTACAACTCGCAGACCGGCGAGTGGGGCGACGGCGAGTGGGCCGGGCAGTCGTGGCTCGGGTTCGCCGAGTCGCTCGGGGCGCTCGCGCTGATGGGCAGCCCGCCGTTGATCCTCGCGGCCACACTGCCGCCGGGCGTCCTGCCCGACGTGGTGCGCGAGACCGCGCAGGGCATCACGGCGAAGCAGCAGGCGATCGTCGAGGGCTTCGTCGGTTCGCCGGAGGACTGGCGGGACGACCCCGCTCACGCCGCCGGTGGTGCCGCGTTCAACATCGGGACGCTGTTCATCCCGGGTGCCGGCGAGATCGGTGCCGGCGCGAAGGTCGCCGCGGTGGGGTCGCGCGTCGCGGCCATGGCGGCGGACGGCAGCCGACTCGCGGCCTTCGGGTCGAAGATCGCGGCGGCGGGGACGACGATGGTCCGGGTCGGGGACGCCCTGTCGGCGATCCCCGGTCGGGCGCTCGACGGTCTGGGAGACCTGGTGTCGCGGGGGCGGGGGAGCTTCGCGGACGCGCTCCGGGGGCTCGGGGACAACATCCCGACGGTGAAGGTCAGCGTGGAGCACGCGATGGCGACACCGGACGGGTTCGGCGTCGGGCTCGGGCGGCCGCACATCGAGGTGGGGCACCCGGAGCCGGGGTCGCACTGGTTGCACTCGGTGGCGGATCGGGTGGAGGGCGGGGGAGGCGCTGAACACGAGCCTCACGGCGAGCACTCGAACGCGCAGGCCCACGAGGTGCTCGGCCACGACCGCGGCTCCGGCCACGTCGTCGGCTCGACGGCTGAAAGCGCAGCAGCTCGAGGATCCGCGGACACAGGCAGTGACGCTTTGCCCGACCAGCACGTGTCCTCGGATGGCCCGCCGTCCGCTCACTCGGCGCATGGCGTCCCGACGGAGCAATCTCTGACAGCAGCAGAACGGGCTGCGCGATCTGACGCGATCTATGAACGGTCCGGCTTCCGCCCACCGGATACGGCGCGGCTCGAACAACCGGTGATCGGCGCCGGTGAAGGATCGAACTACGGTCGTTGGGCGGCAAGCACGAGAACCGCGGGTGGCCCAGGCGCGTTGGATCAGGAGTGGGCAACCGGCGTACAGCCGCTCCCGGATGGACACATTCCTGAGTACATGGTCCCGAATCCTTCCGGCGCGAGAGACCTGGAATTCGACGGATTCGAGGTCGTCGATGGACGACCTCAGTACATCGAGGTGAAGGGTAATTACTCCTGGTTGGAGTCGATGAACCCGGAGCGGCGCGCCAAGATCATTGAAGATTGGCTGGATTCCGCGGCCAACAAGCTCGACGCAATGGCCGAACCTGATGCGGTTCTCCGCTGGGTGTTCACCAGGGACCGCGACGTTGCCCCGCAATTCGCTCGCTTGGCGTCTGAATATGATGGTATCATGGTGGAATATCGTCCGATCCCGGATGGATTCAAGGGCTGGTGACTGACATGGTTGATGTTTCGGGTTGGCACGCGAGCCTTCGATGGGCAGCGCGAAGTGACTCCGTCGACAGCATCGTGCAAGCAACCTTCCAGACCTGTGAACGCTTCATTTTCGCTTTCGGAGAATTCCGCGGCACGTGGCATGCAAGTAGTGCCCAGAGGACGGTCGAACTGCTCTCTCCGGAGTTCTCGTCGTTCGTGACCGCGAGCGTCGTCCGCACCAGTGGAGCGCCAGATCCAACTAGAGGCATCAGCTTTGCGCTGATTTCGCCGACCGTTCGCGGCGTCCATGCGATGATACGCGTGCGAGCTGGCGCTACTCATGAAAGTAGAAGAAGTGCAACGAACAGCGTGACGATGGACTTCTTGGCCGCGACGCTCGGCGAGCCACCGATCATCGACGGGGAACCGTTCGAGTACAGTAATTTCGCTTCGTGTGCTCGGTCGATCAGCGACTTCTGGAACGCTACGGACGTCCGGCTGACTGATCGCGCCAGCGGAGAGTTGCTGACCTGAGTTGTGCCCCGCTCGTACACGCGGTCTGAGAGGAGAGCCGTGCCAGCGGGGAACCAACGGGACGGAGGACCGCAGATGGTCAGGATCTCCACCCACGTCTCGCACGAGACGGCGATGCGCAACGAAGGTCTGGCCGGTTGTGCTCTTCAACAGATCGTCCGTGCTCGATACCGAGGACTCGGGACGTACCGTCCATGCCGAATCGATCATCAGTGACGTCGTGCCTCGGAGCGAACGCGTGCGTTCGCCGTTGGAAGAGCTCATTGATGGAGGCGAAGATCGACTGCTCGGCGACCACGGCGCATACGTCGTTGCGACCGCGGGTGGCGGTTCGCCGTTCGGAGCGGATCTGGTCGCTCAGCATGGATCCACGGTGAGCTTGACGTCATCTACGAACATCAAGCGCCCGATTCGTCGAATGCTCCAGGCAGAGCCGGACCTGCCCCTGCGCATGGACACCGCGGTCATCTGGGTGGCAGTTCTCATCGCTCCGCTGCATCGCGGGTGACCTGGGGTGGGCGTGGGGATGAGCCCGAGGTGAGCGTGATCAGCAACAACCGACTTTTGAGTTGTTGAACGGAGGCGGGTTTGGGGAAATTGGAAGCCGAAATCGCGGCACAGAACGCGGTGGCTTCGCTCACTCTTCGCACGCTCGGCCAAGGATGGTCGTCGTGCTGCGATGTCTTCGTGGAAGTAGCGAACACGCAGCAACTCAACGGCATTCTCCTGACCTCCGACGGCCAGTCCGTGCGACGGCCGGCACCTGCGTTCGAGCTGTACCGAGCATGGGGGTATCTCCGTGAGGTGATGTCAGGCCCGGAGCGTGGCGCGTGGATGACCGGGCATCTGCGTGTTTCCAGCAACGGGCATTACAGCATGGACTTCGACTGGGACGAACGACCCGTTTGGCCGGTTGCGGTCGACCCAGAGGGGACGATCCACAACGGGCGAGACGTTGAGCGTTCCGCTTTGCTCGACGACTTGCGCAGGTATCCTCGTGAAGCGCGCATGACTCCGGTGTGGATGGCGAACCTTCAGGCTGCGCCGCGTCCCGTGTTCCGAGATGACGTCTGGCCGGACGAGCTTCGCGCTATGCAGGAGAACGAGGATTGGCTTGTCGTCGCCGAGGGTGTCAAGCGTCTGATCAGTGATGCAATTCTCGATGATGAACTCGATCTCCTCGAGGATGACGAGCTGGCAGATGGTCTGTTGCAGGATGTCCTCAACGGAGTCGATGCGAGGCGCTTTCTCTCCATGGCAGCGGCGGTTCGGTCCAGCGTCATCGATCAGCGTGAACCGGACACATCCGGTATCGAGCTTTCCGGCAACGCGCGCGAGATGCTGTTCGAGAATCAGAACACCGCTGCCGAAGTCGAGGTGGTTCGTGATGCACTCGAGGCCCTCACGGCCTTCGAGCGACGCGTCGTCGTCTCGGCGGAGACCGATCACGCGTGAGGAGGTTGCGGCGTGACGCCGAGCCCTCGATCTCAGGTCAGTGACAGTCAGTGACCCTTCGTAGCAGGTCCTCATCAGGAAGGCCATCGCACTCGAGATGGGCGACAAGAGCAGGCGCGGGAGCGCTTCGAGCAACTCGGTGCGGGGCTTCAGCGCAGATCGAGCGCCGTAGAGCATCGGGTTGCACTTGATTGAGTCGCGTTCTCAGCGCGCAGCGGTGCGTTCCTTCATTGAGCTCCGGGAACCCGCCGTGATGGCTGGTGCACCGCGACCGTACGCTGCCACAGCCAGGGAGGGCCGCCGTATTCTTGGTGAGCTGAAGCCGCCACGCCGCGGACAGTCGGCGGCAGGTCATCACCAAGAATCCTGCCTCGTTCGAGGCGTCGGGGAAGGCTGGGGGCTGGGAGTGAGCTCGTTTACTGAACTTCACGATCTGCAGAATCGACTTGCGATCATCACCTTCGACCGCCTACACCCTGGATGGTCCAGAGCGACTTCTGTGTTCGTGGACGTCGGTGTCACTTCCAGATTGCAGCGTGCTGTACTTCGCGAGACGTCATTGGTGTACTCGCCCCCTGCGGACCTGACGGAGTACCAGGCGTGGATTGATCTCCGTGAACTCATGGCGGACGATTCACATGGAGCCTGGTTCAGTGGACGTCTTCACCTCGAACAGACCGGCGCTTACCGGTTCGAGTTCGACTGGGACTCGGAACCTTCCTGGCCCGTGGAAGTCGACCTCGACGGCAACATCGTCAAGAGCGAGCGCGTTGAAACGTCGCAGTTTCGCGAGGATCTCCAGCGGTATCCGCGCACTGCCGAATTCATTCCCTCGTGGCTCGGGGAAAGACTGGTGCCCACCGGGTTGCGCTTCGCTGACACCTGGCTCGAGGAGTTCCGCGCACTCGCGGACCACCCAAACTGGCTGATCGTGAGGGACATGCTACGAGATGCGGTACAAGCCGGCACCGATGATCGCGGAGTAGCGGTCGGAGCGGATCAAGTTGCGGAGGTTGTGTCCAGTGAGTTGGCCGCCTCGACGACCGTCGGCCAGATCGAGAGGCTGTACCGAGACGCGACTGGACTGGGGCTCGTCCCGAACCTCCCAGAGGCGTCGAGCGAATCATCCACGAAGACACGGAACGCACTCCTGGCTGACGAAGCATTCCGAGAACGGTTCGACGCCTTGTTCCAGCCCCTTCTGTCGCTAGCGGCTCAGGAGCTCGGGAACGTCGTTCCGGCTCACTGACCTTGACTGGCGGTATCGCCAAGAGGACCGTCCGAGTTGGATCGACCTCGATTCACGTCGAAGTTGCGGGTGCTCGGGGTGCGAGGGGGCAAAAGTGCTTCACTGAGGTGCTTCGCTCGATATCGGGAGGGCTCCCAGGCGGAAGTTCGGGATGACTGGCAGGAGTTCCTCCGAAGACGTGCAATCGGGTCCTGACTCAACACTTCGGGGAGTCTGACCGGGGCAGCTGAGTGTCGAAGGAAGGTGACTGTGGTGATCGACGTCAGTGGTTGGCTGCTCGTCGCGGAATGGGATGCTCGAGCTGAATCAGCTGATGCCATAGCCGCTCGCATCGTCCAGACTTCGGCCGCGGTGCTCGAGGCGTTTCCCTCCTTCAACAACACCTGGACTGTTCACGACCGAACGATCCTCGGCGCGGATGCACGATCCTGGGGAGGGGTGATCGCCGCCTCGCCCTACCGGGTCGATGGCGTGGCGGAACCCGCTCGTGGATCTGCCCTCTCCTTGGTCTCCGAGTTCGAGAGTGGGACTTTCCTTCGAGCGGTCATCACAGCTGGTGCCACCTTCCAGACCACGCTGCACAAGCCGAATGAGTTCGCTCTTGACTTCGTGGCGGATCCGTTCAACGCTCGGATCGAGGTCGATCTGCCAGAGCGAGCCCGGCGACGGTTCGGACAGCTCGGCGCTGAGATCCAGCGCATCTGGGCCGCTGGGGACCTCCGTGTCGAACACGGATGAGTCGCGGGCCAGCGTTTGACCGATGTCGGGAGCAGGAGGATGAGCATGAAGCCTCGAGAATTACCAATGCGGAGGTGAAGCGCGGAGCGCCCGCTCTGAGGAATCTCCTGAACGCCGTTTTCCACACTGACTGGCGCGACGACTTCGACAGCGCTCGCGAGGCTCTGGAAGCGGACCTGTCGCGATACGGAGATTCAGACAGGCAGTTGGTGCACGAGGAAGCCGCTTAATTGCTCGCGAGCAATGTGACTGACTCGCAGGTCGAGCACTTCCTCGAGTCGTCGGGAGCGGACCTCTGGATCGAGTCAGAGCTGCACATGAGTGGACGCGTGTTCGCGCGGCTGATCTTCGACCTGACTGAAGACACCGCTTGATCGTCTCGACGGCTTCGGCGGTTCGCCACCGGGATCATCTTGACCATTCAGCGCGCATACACTGTCCACCTGTTGAGGTTGGTCGGATCGAGGACGAGATGAGACGGCTGCTGACCGAGGACCCCGCGGGGCTCCTGCGAGGCGGCGACGCGCACCGGAGGTTTGGCCGATTGAGTTCATCAGCGGACTACTACGAATTGCAAAATACGCTTGCGATCCTCACATTCGACCGGTTGGAGACGGGTTGGAGGAGAGCGACGAGCGTGTTCGTCAGCCTCGGCGTCACCGCTCGGGTCGAACGTGCGGTCGAAACCGCGGGAAACGTCATGCATGGCCCGCCGGCTGACCTTGCCGAATTCGAGGCGTGGAGCGCGCTGCGTGAGGCAATGACCGAGAAGGAGCGCGGCGCGTGGTTCACCGGTGTCCTCCGACTCGAACCGATCGGCGCCTACCGGTTCGAGTTCGTCTGGGACGACGAGCCGCGTTGGCCGCTGTTGATCGACATCGAGGGGAACCTCCTCGAGTCACTTCCGGTCGAGAAGGCGGAGCTCCGCGAAGATCTCTCGATGCATCCAAGGGCTGCGTCTCACACCCCCGCATGGCTCGTCGAACGACTCGGATCAGCCCCGATCGGCTTCCGGGACCGATGGACTGAGACCCTTGCGCCACTGGCGGAGAGCCCGAACTGGAACATCGTCCGCGACATGGTGCGTGACGTGATCCAGGTCATCGGCGACGACAGCCAGCCCCTTCTCGAGAGTGACGTCGTTGCAGAAGGCGTCAGCAGCGACCTCATCGGCTCGACGCGAGCAAGTCAACTGATGCGACTTCTGCGTGATGCATCAGCCGCTGGCCTCGTGGAGGAACCGGCGTCGCTACGATCCGATGAGAGCCGACCATCCAGCGCGGTACTCAAGGAAGACGATGTGTTTCGACAGAACATCCTTGTGCTGATGCATCTGGTCGACCAGCTTGCAACTCAAGAGGTTGCAAACGTTGTGCCGGCCTGACGAACGATTGGTGCAACGGCGTCCACATGCGACTACTCAACGAGATCAATTTTTCCAACTACGGCAACCGCATCCCCTTGATCGGTGGGTTCATCGAGAATCTGTTCCCGTTCTGGTGGGACGACTACTCGTCGGTGGCTGACTACCTTGACTTCTACCTCGACGGGTTCTCACGCGACGCGTTCGCCGTCATGGCGAGTGAGTACCGCTCGCTCGACATCGACGATGCTCAGGACGAGGACATCAACTCCTTCCTCCACCGGATGAACGCGAACTACCGATCCGATCAGGGGCCGAGCGGCGGACGGCAGATGCTTGCGCAGATCGGCGAACGGGTGGGGCAACTGGAACACGGCGCGATGCTGAAGCACGTTGACTGACACGGAACCCCCGGCACGCCACAGGTGTTCTTCGTCGGGTCCGCGTATCCATCGATCGAGGAGGAGAGCCGTGGCACCGGTGAAGGATCTTGATGCCTCCGGACTGCGGCGCGCCCTTCCCGCCCTCGCCGGGTGGCTTCCGGGCGCCCTGTACTCGAGCTGGGAGTCGGACTACAGCAATGCCGTCGAGGCGCTCGACGATGCACTCGAGGGGCTCTCGCAAGGAACGGCGACGGCCATCCAGGATGAGGTCGACACGGTGTTGCATCCGGGGGCGCGTGAGGATGACTTCTCTGCGATCCTCGTGAAGCTCGGCGTCAACCTCGACCCGGAGCGGCACCTCGGTCTGAGCGGCCGAGAATTCTTCCGACGCCTGTCGGAGGCGGTCCTGACGCGACGCTTCGACGCGCCAGATCGTTCCGTCTGAGCCGTCCCGTCCACTGGGAGTCCCGACTGGTCGAAGTCGCAGGAGCGAGGCGGGCGTCGACGAGACGCGGTCCCGGAGCACTTCGACCGACGCAGGGCCGACCCGAAGCGCTGGGTCGCGTCGCCCAGCTCGAGTACCCTCCGTGTTCGACCGGACGACCTCGACCACACCTGGAGCGCCGTGACCTCGATCTGGACCACGCAGCAGCCTGCCATGCGCGTGCAGTGGGGAACCCGACCGTCCGAGCCGAACGACGCGGTCGGGGCCCTGCGGAAGACGCTGGCGGTCCTGGCGTGCTGCGGCGCGCCGTTCGCCGGTCCGTGGAAGCTCCTGGACCCGTCGTCGGAGGAGGCGGACGGGGCGTTCGTCGGGGATCTCACCGACGACGAGGTGAGCCTCCTGATCCACCGCGGGGTCACTCGGAACGCGGACGGACAGCCGTTCCCGCGGGACGGGTACAGCGTGTCCCTGGTCGGGAAGCTCGTCGGATCGGTCGGCGCTTCGATGCGGTTGCACGTCGGCGCGACCGTGAGCGAGTACATCGTGAACGAGGTGGCCGTGCGCTCCGGGCGGTGCAGCCCGGGGCGTCGATGGATCTCCGGCAGAGCTACGGTGAGCACCACGGCGAGGTCCTTCGGCGACTCGTCGAGCTCTGGCGTGCCGACCTGGCGCAGGTGACCGTCCGGAACGCGAACCGGAGTCAGCGAGGGTTCGCGACCCTCGTCGGGCTGACCAACTTCTTCCGCGGTGACCACACTTCCTTGCTCTCCTCGATCGACCTCCGCACATCGGCGAGAGCGGCCGTGGCCGACGGTGGAACGTGGCTCACCGTCGACGTCGGCAGCGATGAACTCGAGCCCGCCGCCGCCGACATCGTGGCGATCGCGGACGCCATCGAAGACGCCGGTGGCCGCGGCCTCGCTCGATCACGACCCACCGCGTGGAAGGACGAAGCATGACCGAGGAGCTCCCGTTCGGTGGGGAGCTGTTGTTGCGGCTCAGCTGGGGACCGAGGGGCGAGGGACTCCATGCCGTCGGTGCGAAGCTCCGGGCGACGGACGCCGTCGTCCGGAGGTTGCACACGCCGTTCGGACGATCACTCGCGGTCGTCGACCCCGACGGGAACGCGCTCGGGACCGTGCCGGACCTGGCAGACACGGCACTGGTCTCGGCCCTCGAGCTGGGTGTCGCGCGGAACGAGGACGGCGCTCCGCTCCCGCAGGACGGGTACTCCGTCCGTCTCGAGACCGCCCCTGGCGCCACACTCTCGGGACGGGTGGTGGATCGTCCTCCGGGAACTCGTCGCCATCTGGGAGCCGGACACGGCGGGTGTCTTCCTGGCGGAGGCGGAGGACGTGTTCCTCGATCTGGAGCTGTCGATCGAACTGGGGGTCGTGACGTACCTCGCTGCGCGTGACGTGTCGACGTCGGAGCTCGTGCGGACCACCGAGTCGGACGGGGGCACCTGGATCGAGGTGGTCGGTGCCGCGACTGCGACGGGCCTGCACGACCTCGTCGCCGTGATCGTCAGAGCATCCGGAGAAGTGAGCTGGTCCCGTCGTCGATGACGACGTGGAGCCTGGACGGACGGGAGGCGCGGTGCGGGTCCGACCCGCACCGCGCCTCCCGTCCGACGGTCGCGTCAGCGACTCACCAGGCGTAGTCCTCCGGCGAGGTCTGGTGCCCCGGGAAGATCTCGTCGAGGCGCGCCAGCGCCGCCTCGTCGAGACGGATGTCGACGGCGCGGACCGCCGACTCCCACTGCTCCATGGTGCGCGGGCCGGTGATCGGCGCGGTGACGCCCGGCTGGTGCAGCAGCCACGCCAGGGCGAGCTCGCCCGGGGTGTGGCCGAGCTCCTTCGCGAACGACTCGTAGGCGGTGAGCTGGTCGCGGTGGCCCTCGACGTACTCGGCGCTGCGGCCGGAGAGGCGGCGGGACCCGTTCTCGGTCTTCTCGATGACGCCACCGAGCAGGCCGCCCTGCAGGGGCGACCACGGGATGACGCCGAGGCCGTACTTGCGGGCGGCCGGCAGCACCTCGCGCTCGACGTCGCGGACGACGAGGTTGTAGATCGACTGCTCGCTGACCAGGCCGAGCGTGCCCCGACGGGCGGCGGCCTCCTGCGCCTGGGCGATGTGCCACCCGGCGAAGTTCGAGGAGCCGACGTAGAGGACCTTGCCCTGCTGCACCGCGACGTCGATCGCCTGCCAGATCTCGTCCCACGGGGTCGCCCGGTCGACGTGGTGGAACTGGTACAGGTCGACGTGGTCGGTCTGCAGCCGGCGGAGGCTGGCGTCGAGCGACTGCCGGATGTTCAGCGCGCTGAGCTTGCCACCGTTCGGCCAGTCGACCATCTCGCCGTAGACCTTCGTGGCGAGCACGGTCTTCTCGCGCCGGCCGCCGCCCTTCGCGAACCAGCGGCCGATGATCTCCTCGGTGGCGCCCTTGCCAACCGAGCCGCCGTAGCCGTTGGCGGTGTCGAAGAAGTTCACGCCGAGCTCGTGCGCCCGGTCCATGATCGCGTGCGAGTCGTCCTCGCTGGTCTCCGGTCCGAAGTTCATGGTGCCGAGCACCGCCCGTGACACCGACAACCCTGTCCGTCCGAGGTGTGTGTAGTCCATCACCCCGGTCTACGCGCGTCGCGGTGTGCGGACCAGGCCCTGCGGGTACCGGTCACGTGCGGGGCGTAGAACGGGAGGTCCCGACGGAAGGAGCCGCCATGCCGGCCAAGGACGAGATCCCGAGCACCCTGCAGCGGTCGCCGGAGCACGCGCAGGAGATCTTCGCGAAGACGCTCGACTCGGCGAACGAGACGTACGGCCCCGGCGAGCGAGCGCACCGGACGGCGTTCGCCGCGGTCAAGCACGAGTACGAGAAGGTCGGTGACCACTGGGAGGAGAAGGAGTCCTCCGGCCCGTCCGACGACGGCGCAGCCGGCACCCGCGGGTCGGGGGAGACCCAGGGCGGTGTCGATGCGAACGCGACCAAGGCACACCTCATGGAGGTCGCGAAGCGGCTCGACGTGCACGGGCGATCGACGATGGACAAGGACGAGCTCGTGCAGGCCATCAAGCACGCGAACGACCGGGCGACGGCGGCCGCGCGGAAGTGAGCCGGTGCATGCCGTGCCCGGCATGAGCGGTCCGGTCGGGGGAGTAGCGTGCCGCGGATGAACACCCCAGCACTCCGTGGCAGCCGGATCCTCGGGTTCGGCCACCACCAGCCCTCCCGTGTCCTGACGAACGACGAGCTGTCGACCATGGTCGACACGAACGACGAGTGGATCACCACCCGCACCGGCATCAAGACCCGCCGCATCGCGGGGCCGGACGACAGCGTCGTGTCCCTGGCGATCGAGGCCGGCCGCAACGCGATCGCCGACGCCGGTCTTCAGCCGTCGGACATCGGACTGGTCATCGTGGCCTCGACGACGCACCGGGAGCGGTCGCCGTACACCGCCGGCCGGGTCGCCGCCGCGCTCGGGATGACGAACGGTCCCGCGCCCATCGACATCAACACCGCGTGCAGCGGCTTCGAGTACGCGATGGCCCTCGCCGACCAGTCGATCCGGGTCGGCGCCACCGACACCGCGCTCGTGATCGGGTCGGAGACGCTGTCGAGCATCGCCGACTGGACGGACCGCTCGACCTGCGTGCTCGTCGGCGACGGAGCCGGTGCGGCCGTGCTCGGCGTCGCCGACACCGCGGAGATCGGGCCGGTCTCGTGGGGGAGCGTGCCGCACCTCAACGAGGCCGTGCTCGTCACGCGCGACCCGGAGTACTTCACCCAGCAGGGGCGCTCGATCTACCGCTGGGCCATCACCGAGGCCGAGGGGCACGCCCGTGCGGTCGTCGAGGCCGCGGGGCTCACGATGGACGACATCGAGGTCTTCGCCTTCCACCAGGCGAACCTGCGGATCATCGAGCCGTTGGCCGAGGCGCTCGGCGGAGCGGACAAGTACGTCGTGCGGGACGTCGTCGAGTCGGGGAACACGTCCGCGGCGAGCGTGCCGCTCGGCCTGTCGAAGGCGTGGCAGCGCGGGGAGCTGCCCGAGGACGCGCTGGCGCTGCTGTTCGGCTTCGGGGGCGGGTTCGCGCACGCCGGGCAGGTGGTGCGGACGCCGAAGCGGCGTGCGTGACGGCGTGAGCGGTTGACGGACGGGAGGCGCGGTGCCGGCTGGCACCGCGCCTCCCGTCCGTCGTCGCGCACCCGGGTGGGTCGGGACGGGCTGCGTGCGGTCGGGCGGGGCTCGGCCGGGCTGGGCTCGACTGAACTCGGCTGGGCTGTGCTCGGCTGGGCTCGGCCGGGCTGCGCTCGGCTGGGCTCGGCCGGTCGTCAGTCGCGGTCGTCGCGCCGCGGCGTCTCCGCCCAGAGGTCCTCGTCGTCGCGGTCCTTCCGACGCCACGGCAGCGCACGGCGTTCGCGGTCGCCCGACTTGTCCGGCTTGTCCGCCTGGTCCGTCTTGTCCGCCTTGTCCGACGCCTTCCGGTCCTTCGTCGGCTTCGCCTCGAGCACGACGGTGAAGTGCCGCGGCGGCAGGCCGAAGCCCTCGCGCGACGCCTGGATGACCCGCTTGCCGAGGGCGTGGTTGCCCAGCCCACCGACGGCGGCGCCGATCCCGAACGGCAGCGCACGACCGAGCACCGACGTACCCTGGCGGGCGGCGAAGCGCTTGATGAACTGGTCGCGGACCTTGCCCCCGATGCCGCTGACCACCTGCTTCGGCAGCGTCGAGGTCACCATCTCGCCCCAGAACGCGTTCCGTGCCGGGCCACCGGCGGCCTGGCCGGCGAGCTGCTTCACGAGCTGCGTCCCCGGGGCGCCGAGGATCAGGGCCATCACGAGCGTGCGCGACCGCTCCGGGTCGTCGAGGGCGATGCCGTGCACCTCGGTGATGGACTGTGCGAACAGGGCGGTCGTCTCGAGGAACCCGACGGTCTCCGCACCGCTCAGGCCCAGGGCCGCGACCATGCCGACGCCGGGGATCACCGCGCTCGCACCGACGGCGGCGCCACCCGTCGTGACGGCGGTCAGGTACTGCCGCTCGAGGATCTGGACGATCTCGGCCGGGCTCGCGTCCGGGTGGCGGCGGCGCAGCGCGTTCACGTGCGCGACGACCACGGGGCGCTGGACGGCGATGACGCGGTCGAGGATCTTCGTCCACCCGCCGGGACCGTCCGGCGTGGGGGTCCGGTCGTCGCGGGAGTCGGACTGGACCGGGGCGGGCGGCATCGGCACGATCGCCCCGTCGTTGTGCTGTCGGGCCATGCGGGTGACGGTACGCCCGGGCGGTGGGAACTCCTCCGGGATCCTCGGCCGGCGGCACCGCGCGTGCGGGTCTCACGAGCACGGCACCCCGGCCCGGAGGAGCTTCGCGCGCAGGCGTTCCGGTTCCACGAGGTCCGTCCAGACCACCCGGACGACCGTCCGTACCTCGGGGAACGAGCGCACGAAGTCCTCGCGCTGCTTCTCCTGCCAGTGCGCGGCGGCGACGTCGGCGGCGGCCGTGCCGTACTTCGCGCGACCGTCCACCTCGACGACGACGCCGTGGTCGGGGAACCAGAAGTCGACCACGGCGGTGCGCTCTCCGGGCCGTGAGAAGACGTGCTGCTGCTCAGGCTCCGGCGTCCCGAGCAGCCGGAAGCGCACGCGGCACATCGACTCCGCCGGCGAGTCCGAGCGCGGCGACCCCATCGCCACGGCGGACGCCGCCTTCGACCGACCCTTCGGCCCGAGCAGTGCGACCTCACGACCGAGGTCCTCGGTCGTGGCGCACCGCCACCGCAGGACGTGGTCGAGCACGGGCAGTGCGAGCAGCAGCGGGCGGCTCGAGGCGATGTCGACCGCCGTCCGCGCCGGGGACGTCGTCGGGAGTCCCCGGTGGTCCCGGTGGCCGGACGGCGGCCTCCTCGCGACGCCGTGCCGCACGAACCACGCACTCACGCGCGTCCCGTCGGCCGTCGGGTCCGCCACGTGCACGCGGGACGGCCAGCTGCCCACGACGGGGAGGCCGAGCACGGCACAGGCGGACTCGTGGCTGAGTCGGTCCTGCGGGCGGAGCCGGGGGAGCGAGGCGCGGACGAGCAGCACGTGCCGTTGATCCGGTCGCAGCCCGGTGGTGCTCCCGCGGCGGACGAGGACCCCGGGGCGGATCCGTTCGTACTCGCCACGCGCCGTCGCTCGTTCGAGTGCGCGTCGCTCCGCGCTGGGCAGGTGCGCCGTCCGCACCAGGTCGATGTCGTCTGCCTCGGTCATGCTCCGAGCCTGGCGGCGGGGAGAGCGGCGCCGCAGGACGACGGCGGTGCCGGTGGGGAACGATGACCGAACGGCGTCCTGTGCAGGACGATGCGCTGCCGATGCCCGCGCATCATGCGACACGGCACACGTCGATCGACGCGCGGCATGTCGAACGATGCACGCGCATCCGATGCGGACGCAGGAAGCGACGTTGCACGTGTCGATCGACGTGCGCGATGTCGCAGAACGCGTGCGACGCCGAGCGCCGCGCGCCGCGCGCTACCGCCGGGCGAGCTCCGCGCGCAGCGGCAGGTCCTGGTCCTCGAGGATGAACTGCGCGCCGACCGCCGTGCGGCCGTTCACCACGACGGGCGCGAGCAGGTTCACGGTCGTCCCGTCCTCGCCGGGGTTCGCCACGACGAGCAGCATCGCGTCGGCGGCGTCGGTCAGCCCGATCGTCGTCGCCTGCTCGTCCGTCAGCTCCGGCGCGTAGTCGGGCAGGTGCACGGCCGCGTCGAGCAGGTAGAGCCGCGCGTCGCCGCCGGTGAGCGCGAAGAGCCCCTCGGCACCCTCGACCGGGGCGAGCGCGAAGACGGGTTCCGGCGAAAGCCCGAACGGCGGGACGGGGAAGGTCAGGTCGATGCTCATCGGAGGTAGTCCATCAGGGTCGGCTGCAGGACCTTCGCGGTGACGGCGAGGGCTGCCTGGTAGGTGGTCTGCTGCACCTGGAGGTCGAGGACGGCACCGGCGAGGTCGAGGTCCTCGATCCCGGCGCGGCGGTTCTCGAGCGACACCGAGGCGGTCTTCAGCGTGTCCTGTGCGGCGAGGGCGGCGGCGTGCCGGACCCCGACGTCGGCCTGTGCGGCGCGGACCGAGTCGATCGCGGTGTCGAGGTCGTTCAGCCTGGGGTTCACGTTCACGCCGTCCTGGAGGTCCGCCACGATGCGGTCGATCGCCGCGAAGGCCGAGGTGTTCCCGGTGCCGAAGGCCGCGGCGCCGGAGGTGTCGACGCGGATGGTCCGGTCGTCGCCCACCCGGCGGGTGACCGCGGTGGTGGCGGCGGCCCATCCGGCGTCGTCGGTGTGCGCGGCAGCGGCCGTGGACGACCCGGCGAACACGGAGCGCATGCCGTACTTCGTGTTGGCGGTCGCCTCGAGATCGGCCTTGAGGGCACGGAACTGGGTCACGAAGGCGTCGCGATCGGTGTCGCCCATCGTGCCGGAGTTCGCGGCCTGCACGGTGAGGTCGCGGACCTTCGTCAGCACGGAGTACGCGCTGCCGAGGGTGCTGTCGGTCGTGGCGAGCCAGCCGACGGCGTCGTCCGCGTTCCGCGTGTACTGCGCGGCGGCCGCCTGCTCCTTCCGCACCTGCATCGAGGCGCCGGTGCCCACCGGGTCGTCGGAGGGCTTCGCGATCGCCTGCAGCGTGGTGGCGCGCTGGGTCGCCTCGGCGACGCGCGCGGCGTTCGCCTGCAGGCGCTCGCCGGCCGCCGCCATGGTCATCTGGGTGGTCACTCGAGTGATCACGGTCAGCCCCTCCCGACGATGCCGACGCGGTTGATGAGCGTGTCGAGCATCTCGTCGACCGCGGTGAGGACGCGCGCCGCGCCCTGGTAGGCGTGCTGGTAGCTGAGCAGGTTCACGTTCTCCTCGTCGAGGTCCACGCCGGCACCCGACTGCTGCTGCGTGCGGGCGCTGGTGAGCGCGAGCCCGGTCAGCGTCGTCTCCGATGCGGCCGTCCGGGAGGCGCTGCCCACCCCCGCCACGAACGTCGCCCAGGTGCTGTCCGCACCACCGGCGACCGACCCGAGTCGCGAGAGCGCATCGGCGAACGAGTCGTCGAGTTCCCCCGCCGCGTTCCGCGTCGCCAGGCCGCTGCCGTCCGTGGGGACGACCGACAGGCCGCGTGCGGCCGGGGTCCCCGTCGCGAGCGCGAAGAACGGCGCTCCGGTGGCGCCACCGGGGGTGGTCCCCTGCGCGTGTGCCGCGTTGACGGTCGACGCCAGCTGCGTCGCCACCCGGTCGTAGGACGCGGACGCCTCGGCCAGTGCGCCGCCCGTGCCGCCGGAGGCCGGTGCGAGCAGGGTCAGCGCCCCGCCGATCGACCCGCCGTCGAGGCCGACCGTGCCGGCGCTGCCGGAGGTCCACCGCAGGGTGACGGGCTGCCCGTCGGCGAGGCGTGCGCCGCCCTCGAGGGCGACGGTGCGGACGGTGTCGCCCTGCACGAGCGGGTTGCCGCCGAGCAGCACGTCGACCGTGCCGTCGGTGTTCGTGCGGACGGTGCCGCCGGCGAGGCCCGCGATCTGCTGCGTCAGCTGGTCGCGCTGGTCGAGGAGCTCGTTCGCGTTCCCGCCGCCGGCGAGCGTCGCCCGAATCCTCCCGTTGAGGTCGGCGACCTGCGCGGCGGTGTCGTTGAGCTGGCCGACCTGGGTGGCGGCGGTGGCACGGACGGTGGACCACTGGTCGTCGACGGCCCGCGAACCGCTCGCGAGGGTGCTCGCGACGGTGGACGCCGCGGCGATCACGGCGGATGCGGCACCGGGGTCGTCCGGGTGCGCGGCCAGGTCGCTCCACGACGACCAGAAGCCGTCGAGCTTCGTGGCGAGGCCGTTCTTCCCGGGCTCCTGCAGGCCGTCCTCGAGCGTGGACAGCGCGGTCGCCCGGGTCTGCGCCCACGAGGACGACCCGGTCGCGGCCCGGACCCCGGCGTCGAGGGTCAGGGAGCCGAGGCGCGCGATGCCGTCGACGGACACGCCCTGCCCGGCGAGGGCCGCGGTGCCGCGGACGAACCCGGTCTGCACGGCGGGCACGGACGACTGCGTCACGCGCTGGCGGGTGTAGCCGACGGTGCCGGCGTTCGCGATGTTCTGCCCGGTGACGTCGATGCCGGCGCGTGCGGCGGTCAGGCCGGAGTAGGCGGTCGCGAGGGATCCGAAGGTGCTCACCACGGTGCTACAGGGTCCCTTCGAACAGGCGGGCGCCGTCGGCGCGGGAGCCGGAGGTCCCCGATGCGTCGTACGTCGCGGCGTCGGTCACGGTCCCGGCGAGGGTCTCCTCGGTGGACTGGGCGGCCGTGCGGAGGAAGCGGTCGTTCTCGTCGCGGAGCGCGCCGATCTGGCTGGTCAGCTCGACCATCGCCGTCAGGTGCGCGGCGAGGATCTCACCCCAGGGGCCGTTCGGCGCGGCGGCGACGACGTCGCGCAGGGGAGCAGCGGGGTCGACGCCCCACTCCTCGGCGACGGCGGCGCTCGACGCGGCCCGCTCGAGGCCGGTGCTGCGGAGGCGCTCGAGGACCTGCTCGACCTCGCGGCTGGCGTGCGAGACCCAGCGGGAGCGGCCGGCGGCGAGCAGGAGCTGCTCCTCCTCGAGCTTGAACGTCAGCAGTTCGAGCAGTTCACGCTCGCGCCAGAGGACGGCGGACAGGTCGTTCACGCTCATGGCTCCTCCCGGTACGGGTTCGGTGTCGGCGACGTTCGGGTCGTTCCGGTCCGCCTTCCGGTGGACACCGACGACTATCGGTCCGGCGGGGCGCGACGTAAGCGGCTTCCGGACAGCGCGCCGATCCGGACCCGGCCGAGCCGCGCCTCCCGTCCGGCCGTACCGGACCCAGATCGGGGGACAATCTCGGCGGTTCCGGGGCGGATGTCCGCCGAAGTGCGGACCGCTCCGGCCCGTCGTCCCCCCGCACTGGGGACGTTCCCAGCCTCCCCGGGGACTTTCCCAGCCGATACATTCGAACCGCACCGCGGGGGACACCCCGCACCGCGTCGCAGGGACGCGGAACGCACCGCCCGGAGGATCCGGGTGGTTCTTCGACGACCGCGCCGGCCTCCCGAGGGCCGGTGTCCGTCGTGCCCACGGACGGGTCAGTCAGCAGGTCGACCAGGGGAACACACATGGACCGCAACGCACGCAACGCGATGATCGTGGAGCACCTGCCGCTCGTCGGCTACATCGTCGCCGACGTCCGGGCGCGTGCCACCCACCTCGACCGCGACGACCTGGCCGCCGTCGGGTCCCTCGCGCTCGTCGCCGCAGCGGAGTCGTTCGACCCGGACCTCGGCGTGCCGTTCGGCGCCTACGCCCGCACCCGGATCAACGGCGCGATCGCCGACGACATGCGCTCCGCCGACTGGGCCTCCCGAGGCACCCGGAAGCGCATCCGCGAGACCCTCGCCACGCAGGAGGCGCTGTCCGCCCGGCTCGGTCGGTCGGTCGGCGTGCAGGAGATCGCCGATGCCATGGGCGTCGACCGCGACACCGCCGCCGCCGCGATGGCCGACGCCGCCCGCACCGTCAGCCCCATCGACGAGACCGTGCACGACACGGTGGCGACCGACCAGCCGCTCCCCGGTGAGGACCTGCTCGAGGCCGAGAAGCGCCGCTACCTGCGCGCCGCCGTCGCCGCGCTGCCGGAGCGCATGCGGTACGTCGTCGAGAACGTGTACTTCGGCGACCGCTCGGTGACCGATGTCGCCGCGGAGCTGGGCATCACGCACTCCGCCGTGTCGCAGCAGCGCTCCGAGGCGATGCGGCTCCTGCGCGACGGCCTGGCCGAGCACTACGGCGACGGAACCGCGGTCGAGCCGGTCTCCCGCACCACCGCCGCCCGACGCAGCGCGTACCTCGCCCGGGTCGCCGCGAACGCCGCCGCCGGCGTCGCGCGGGCCGTGCACGACGCCGCCGCACCGACGGCCGTCGCGGCGGGCTAGCCCTTCGGCGAGGGAAATCTCGCCGATCCCCTAACGACCTCGGCCCGACGGCCGAGAGTCCCGGATGTCAGCCCATGGACGGGCAGGCACCACCACCCAAGGATTCACGGAGGAAACCACCATGGGTATGTCCATCAACACCAACCTCTCGGCACTCAACACGTACCGGAACCTCAGCTCCACGCAGAACGACCTGTCGAAGTCCCTCGAGAAGCTCTCGACCGGTCTCCGCATCAACCGTGCTGCCGACGACGCTGCCGGTCTGTCGATCTCCGAGGGGCTCAAGTCGCAGGTCGGTGGCCTCACGGTCGCGGCCCGCAACTCGCAGGACGGCATCTCCGTCGTGCAGACCGCTGAAGGTGGCCTCACCGAGACCCACTCGATCCTCCAGCGCATGCGTGACCTGGCCGTCCAGGCCGGCAACGACTCGAACAACGACGCCTCGCGCAAGGCGATCTCCACCGAGGTCGGCGAGCTGCAGAAGGAACTCGGCCGCATCTCGTCGTCGACGAACTTCAACGGCATCAACCTGCTCGACGGTTCCGCCAACGGCGGCACCGGCAAGCTGGCGTTCCAGGTCGGCGCCAACGGCGACAAGAGCAGCCAGATCGTCGTCGACCTGTCGGCGGCGAACGTCTCGGACATCGCCAAGACGCTCGGTTCGGGCTCCACCGCCGCGACCGGCAGCTCCTTCACGGTCGACCTGACCGCCGTCGACCCGACCGCCTCGTCGAAGTTCGTCTCGACGGACGCCAACGGCGTGAAGACCACGGTGAACACCGCGGCCCTCACGAAGGCGGACGGCACGGCCCAGACGGCCGACTTCACCAGCGTCGACGACTACGCCGCGGCACTCCAGCGCGACAAGGCGTTCTCGGCCAACTTCACCGTGAGCGTGCAGAAGGACGCGAACGGCCAGGGCACCGGCATCGTCGTCAGCGCGAAGGACGGCGGCACCCTGAAGACGGCCGACAACGCGACCGCCAACGGTCTCGGCGCTGCCGTCGAGGGCACCGCGGTCACCGGTGGTGTGCAGTTCGACACCGCCGAGCACGCCCAGGCCGCGATCAAGCTGATCGACCAGCAGATCTCCGCCGTGTCGTCGGCTCGTTCGAGCCTCGGTGCGGTCCAGAACCGCTTCGACCACGCCATCAACGTGACGAACGTGGCCAAGGAGAACCTGACGGCCGCCGGCTCGCGCATCACCGACGTCGACATGGCGCAGGAGATGGTCAAGTACACCCGCGACAACATCCTGAGCCAGGCCGGCACCTCGATGCTCGCGCAGGCGAACCAGAGCACGCAGGGCGTGCTCTCGCTCCTGCGCTAGCGGACCTGACGCCGTCGTCCGGGGGAGTTCGAGTCCCGCGGGCGGCGGCGTCGCCGTACCCCCACCACGTCCACCACCCCACGGCAGGGAGCCACCGATGTCGACGTCGTCCGTGTCGGGCAACAGTCTCGCGATCGACGGCCTGGTCAGCGGTCTCAAGACCACCGACCTCATCAACTCGCTGATGACGATCGAGCAGGTCCCGCAGACCCTGCTCAAGAGCAAGCTCACCTCGACGAACTCGTTCATCTCGTCGCTGCAGACCATCAACTCGCTGGTGCAGACCCTGGCGACGAAGGCCGGGGACGCGTCGAAGGCCGCCTCGCTCGACGTCTTCTCCGCGAAGAGCTCGTCGGCGGGCGTCAGCGTCACCACGGGCGCGGACGCGAGCGCCGGCTCCCTCAGCTTCCAGGTCGGTTCCACGGCCTCCGCACAGGTCGCGGTCACCGCGGCGTCGACGACGTGGTCGTCCGCCGCCGAGCCGCTGACCCTCGTCGGTGCGGACGGCAAGCAGACCACGTTCACCCCGGCGTCGGGGTCCCTCGACGACACCGTCGCCGCGATCAACAAGGCCGGCGCCGGTGTCACCGCGACGAAGGTCGCCTCGGGCAGCGCCGCCGACGGCACCAAGACGTTCCGGCTGCAGCTCACCGCCACGACGACCGGCGCGGCCGGTGCCTTCTCGCTCTACCGGGGGACCGGGGACGAGGTGACGGCGGGCACCGCGACCGACGTCTTCGCCCAGCCGGGCGCAGCGGTCGTCACGCCGGCGAAGGACGCGAGCGTGACCCTCTGGGCCGGCACCGCCGCCGCCCAGACCATCACGAGCGCGTCGAACACCTTCACGGACCTGCTGCCCGGTGTCGACGTCACCGTGTCCCAGCCCACCGCCGACCCGGTCACCGTGACCGTGGCACGCGACACGACGAAGGCGCAGTCGGTGGCATCGGGGCTCGTCGACGCGCTGAACGCCGTGACCTCGTACTACGCGTCGAACACCGCGGTGACGAGCACGACGAGCCCGACCACGGGGACGACCTCGACGACCGCGGGCGTGCTCAGCGGTGACGGCACCACGCGCGACGTCGTGCAGCGCCTGACGGCGACGATGTCGGCGCCGGTGAACGGGAAGTCGCCGTCGAGCATCGGCATCGTGATCACGAAGGACGGCTCGTTCACCTTCGACGCCACCGCGTTCCAGAACGCGCTCGCGTCGGACCCCGCGGGCACCCAGGCGGTCCTGTCGGGCGTCGCGGCGAACGTCGGGGCCGCCGCCACGGCCGCGTCCGACAAGTACAACGGGTCGATCACGACGTCCATCACCGGGCAGCAGTCCGTGGCGAAGGACCTCACGACCCAGATCGACAACTGGACCGACCGGCTGACCCTGCGCCGCGCGACGCTGCAGGCGCAGTACTCGGCCCTCGAGACCAGTCTCAGCAAGCTCCAGTCCCAGTCCTCCTGGCTCTCCAGCCAGCTGGCATCGACGTCGACGAGTTGACGGGAACGACGATGAACGCCTTCGACCTGCAGTCCGCCGCCTTCCGGCAGGCCGCCCAGCCCCGCACCGTGACCGACCAGCGTCGCGCGCAGTACACGAACGAGGCCGTGCTCTCGGCGACGCCGGCGCAGCTCGTGACCATGCTGTACGACCGCCTGCTCCTCGACCTGCACCGTGCCGAGGCCGCGCAGACGACGTCCGACTGGGAGGCCGCGCGCGAGCAGCTCCTGCACGCCCAGGCCATCGTCGGCGAGCTGTCCTCGACGCTCCGCATCGACGTGTGGGACGGCGGCGAGGGACTGCTGGCGATCTACAACTACGCGTCCACCTCGCTCATCACCGCGAACGTGCACCGTGACGTGCAGGCGACGCGGGACTGCATCCGGATCCTTGAACCGCTCCGACAGTCGTGGCACGAGGCCGCCGCGGCACTGCCGGCGGCGCAGACCGTGTCGACCGGCACCGGGGGAGCGCTCGGTGTCGCCTGAGACGCCCGCGCCCGCGCCCGCCCCCGCGCCCGGGTCGGCACCAGCGCACGAGCAGGAGGCCGCGGCCCACGACGCCTGGGTGACGACGCTCGACGCGCTCGAAGGCGACCTGTCCGCCGACGCGACCACGACGTGGACCGAGCCGACCGGGCTGGGACCGGTGCCGCGCGACCTGGTGGGGCGTGCCTCCCGGCTGCTCGCCGCGCAGCGTGACCGCGCCGCCGACCTCGAGACGGAGCGACGGCGGACGCTGGAGCACCTCGGCGCGCTCCGCCGGGTCGCGGCGACCGACGAGCCGCGCGGGTCCGTGTACCTGGACGCCTCCGCCTGACGCGCGGCCGCGACGTTCCGCGTGTCGATCGACGTGCGGGACGTCGCACGATGCGCACGCACTGGATGCACGCGCACGGGACGACGGTGCGCGTGTCGATCGACACGTGCTGTGTCGCAGAACGCGCCGACCACGCGCGAGCGCACCCGTGCCGCACCCGGCCCCCCGTTCGGGGCGAGCACTTACGCCGCCGACGGCCGCCGTCGATAGCGCACCTCGAGCACGGATCGCTCACCACTCCCGGCCACGGATCGGCCACCTCCAACCCGGCGACGTCGGACGACGTCGCGCACCGAGGGGACCGGTCCCACGTGTTCGATTCCGTGACGAGCGTCGCGCTGCAGAGTGCGCTCGACGGCCTGTCGCTGCGACAGCGCACCATCGCGAACAACATCGCGAACATCAACACGCCGAACTACCGTGCCGAGAAGGTCCGCTTCGAGGACGCCCTCGCGGACTCGATCGTGCACGGCGACGGGCACGCGACGGCGACCACCGCCCGGAGCCTCGAGCCGACGAACACGAACGGCAACAACGTCAACCTGGACCAGGAGACGCTGTCGAACATCGACACCGTGCTCCGGTACCAGTTCGCGACGCAGGCGGTCGGTGGCGAGGCCACCAGCCTGCGCACGGCGATGCGGACGAACTCGTGACGACCTTCGACGCGATCGGCATCGCGAGCACCGGCCTCACCGTGCACCGGAAGTGGCTCGACGCGATCTCGGACAACATCGCGAACGTCAACACCGTCCGGTCGATGGACGACTCCGCCTTCCAGGCCCGCTACGTCGAGGTCCAGGAGGGCGCCGGCACCTCGGGCGCCTACGTCAAGGGGGCCGCGTTCGGCAGCGCCGCCGGTCGCGTGACGTACGACCCGGACAACCCGCTCGCGAACGCCGAGGGCTACGTCCGCATGCCGGACATCGACCTCGGCACGCAGATGGCGGACCTCATCATGGCCCAGCGCGGCTACCAGGCGAACGCCGCCGTGGTCGACCGTGCGAAGACCGCCTACGAGGCGGCACTGCAGATCGGGAAGAACTGATGCCCATCGACGCACTGAACGGTGTGACCACGAACGCGATGACCCGCGCCTTCGGCGGGACCGACGTCACCGGCACCGCGCCCTCGACCGGCACCACCGGCACCGGCGCCGCGACCGCGACCGGGGACGGGTTCGCGAGCAGCCTGACCAACGCGGTCGACGGCCTGCAGGAGCTGCAGAGCACGTCGAAGACCCTCGCGCTCAAGGCCGTCACGGGCAACCTCGACGACATCCACGACGCCACCATCGCGTCCACGCGCGCCCAGGTCACCCTCGAGCTCGTCGCCGCCGTCCGCAACAAGGGCGTCGACGCGTTCAACGAGATCATGCGGATGCAGGCCTGATGCCCGCCGCGATGCAGAACGCGTGGGCCCGCCTGACGGGCTACGTCAAGGGCTTCTCCGCCGCACAGCGCACGATCGCCGTCATCGGCATCGCCGCGCTGGTGCTCGGCGGCGTCGCGCTCGCGAGCTTCCTCGGCAAGGCGTCCTACGCGCCGCTCTTCACGGGTCTCGCCGCGGCGGACGCCAGCTCGATCACCGACCAGCTGCAGACCGACGGCGTGCCGTTCCAGCTGACGGACGGCGGCGCGACGATCCTCGTGCCGCAGGACAAGGTGTACTCGGAGCGGCTCAAGGCCGCGTCGAACAACCTGCCGTCGTCGAACGAGGGCGGGTACTCGCTGCTCGACAAGATGGGCGTCACGAGCTCCGAGTTCCAGCAGGACGTCACGTACAAGCGGGCGATCGAGGGCGAGCTGGCGAAGACCATCTCGGCGATGGACGGCGTCAAGACCGCCACCGTGCAGCTCGCGATCCCGGAGAAGACCGTGTTCGTGTCCGAGGAGAAGGACCCGACCGCGTCGGTCTTCGTCGCGACCGAGAACGGGACCCAGCTGACGACGGACCAGGTGCAGTCGATCGTGCACCTGACCAGCGCGGCGGTCGAGGGCATGCAGCCCACCGACGTGTCGGTCGTCGACCAGAAGGGGCAGACCCTCTCGGCCGTCGGCACCGGCGCGACCGGCAGCGGCGCCGACCAGGCCGCCGACTACGACACCACGACGCGGCAGAAGATCCAGGACCTGCTCGACACGACGCTCGGCCCGGGCAACGCGAGCGTGGTCGTCTCGGCGACCATGAACCAGGAGTCGGGCACGCGGACGTCGGAGAGCTTCGCGCAGCCCACGAGCGGCCCCGTCGCCCTCAACGAGTCGAGCACGAAGGAGCAGTACGGCTCCGGGTCCGGCGCGGGTGCGGGTGCGACCGGGGTCCTCGGCCCGGACAACATCGCCGTGCCGAACGGCACCGCGAACGGCACGAACGGCACCGCGGCCTCCGGCGACGGCGGCTACGAGAACGAGTCGGCGACGAAGAACAACGCCGTCGACAAGACGACCGAGACGACGCAGATCCCGGCCGGTGGCGTGCAGCGCCAGACCATCTCGGTCGCGCTGAACTCCCGTGCCCAGTCGGTGCAGAACGCGAACCTGCAGAGCATCAACGACCTCGTGTCGGCGGCGGCCGGAGCGGACAACACCCGCGGCGACCAGGTCCGCGTCGCGATGATGGACTTCGACGACACCGCCGCCAAGGACGCCGCGAAGGCACTGCAGCAGCAACAGCAGGACGAGCAGCAGCAGGCCATGTGGTCGACCATCCGCACGGCCGGCATCATCGCCGCGGTCCTCGCCGCCGCGGTCGTGCTGGCGATCGTCCTGGCCCGCCGCGGTCGCCGCCAGTCCCGCGAGGCGGTGGACGTCGGCGAGCTCGACGCCTTCGCCGGTGAGACGTTCGAGCTGCCGCTCGGCGTCGAGGACGACCTGGCACTCGGCGACGTCGACGCGCCGACGGTCGCCCTGCCGACCCTGCCGCACGACGACGCCCCGACCGAGGTGCTCACGACCGACGAGATCAGCGCCGAGCGTCGTCGCCAGGAGATCTCCGCCCTCGCCGAGCGCGACCCGAAGCGCACGGCCGACCTCCTCCGCGGCCTGCTCGACGACCGGACGTCGGTGTGAGCGCCCTCGTCCCGGTCCCCGCTGGCGGCGGGACCGCCGACCGCGCCCTGACCGGCTCGCAGAAGGTCGCGCTCATCCTCATGCAGATGGAGACCGAGCGCGCCGCCGAGGTGATGAAGCAGTTCACCGAGCTCGAGGCCGAGGAGATCTCCGCCGAGATCGTCCGCATGCGTCGGGTCGACGACACGGTCGTGGACCGGACGATGTCCGAGTTCCACCGCATCACCCAGCGCGGTCGCGTGCAGAAGCGCGGCGGCAAGGACGCCGCGCTCGGCCTGCTCGAGGCGTCGTTCGGGTCCGAACGCGCCGCGGGCGTGATGGACCGGCTCGCGTCGAACCTCGCCGGCCAGTCGTTCGAGTTCCTCGACGACGCCGAACCCGGCCAGGTCGTCAGCCTGCTCGAGGGGGAGCTGCCGCAGACCATCGCCCTCGTGCTCGCGCACCTGAAGCCCGGACAGGCCAGCGCCGTGCTCGCCGGCGTCGACGACCGCACCCGGACGGACGTCGCGCAGGCGTTCGCGACGATGGGCACCGCCACCCCGGAGGCCGTCGGAATCGTCGCCGGGGTGCTGCGGCAGCGCGCCGGCGCGGTCGTGTCGCCGCGCGAGAGCGTTGAGGTCGTCGGCGGCATCGCGCCGCTGGTCGAGATCATCAACCGCTCCGACGTCGCGACCGAGAAGGCCGTGCTCGAGGGACTCGAGGCGCGCGACCCCGAGCTCGCCGAGGACATCCGGTCGCGGATGCTCACCTTCGAGGACATCGTCAAGCTCGAGTCGCGCGACATCCAGCAGGTGCTGCGCGGCATCGACTCGAAGCTGCTCGCGACCGCGATGAAGGGTGCACCCGCGCCGGTCGTCGAGACCATCCGCGCGAACGTCTCCGAGCGCAACCGCTCGGTGCTCGACGACGAGCTGCAGAACATGGGGCCGGTCCGCGTGTCGCAGGTCGAGGAAGCGCGCGCCGAGGTCGTCCGCTCCGTCCGCGAGCTCGAGGCCCAGGGCACGATCACCGTCCACCGCGCCGAGGAGGACGAGCTCGTTGACTGACACCGTCGTCCAGCGCGTCGCGTTCCCGGTCCTCGGGAGCGCGACCACGCGCGACCTCGCCGCCGCTGCGGACGTCCGGGGGCACGCCGCCGGCTACGCGGCCGGACTCCGCGCCGCCCAGGCCGAGACCGACGCGCTCCGCGCCCGGCTCGAGGCCGAGCACGCCGCGCGCCTCACCGCGCTGCACGCCGAGGCGGTCCGTCGCGTGCAGGTCCTCGACGCCGCCACCGCCGCGCTGCTGTCGCAGGTCGTGCCGGTCCTGCGGGACGCGGAGGAGTCGCTCGTGCAGGCGTCCCTCGACCTCGCCGAGGCCGTCGTCGGGTACTCGGTCCGCACCGCCAGGTCGGCGGCCGACGGTGTCGACGACGGCCGGGAGGCGCTGCCCGCCCCCGGTGCGGAGGCCACCGTCCGGCGCGCACTCGCCGCGGTCGACGCGACGGTCGCCCTGGCCGTCCGGGTCAGCCCCGCCGACGCGGCGCGGGTGGCCGACGCCGGGTTCACGGTCCCGGTGGTCGGCGACCCATCGCTCCGCGACGGCGACGCCGTCGTCGACCTGCCGGACGGGATGCTCGACGCGCGGCTCGGCGCCGCACTCGACCGCGCCCGCGACGCCCTCGGGGTGACCCGGTGACCGCGACGCTCCTCCGCCCGCACGGCCTCGACGAGGCCGTCGCGCAGGCCGGTCCGCAGCGCGTCGGCGTCGTGTCCAGTGCGGTGGGCCTCGGGCTCACCGTCGCGGGCCTCGACGCCCGCATCGGCGACGTCGTCACGGTCGGCGCCGACGACGGCCCGCAGACCGCCGTCGAGGTCGTCGCCACCGACGCCACCGGTGTCCGGTGCATGCCGCTCGGCCGCCTCGTCGCCGTCACCGCCGGGACCCCGGTGCGTCCGACCGGTCGTCCGGTGCTCGTACCGACCGGTGCCGGGCTGTTCGGGCGCGTGCTCGACGGCCTCGGCCGGCCGATCGACGACCGCGGGCCGCTCGACACCGACGGCTGGGTACCGCTCGACCACCCGACCCCGAACGCCATGGCGCGGACCCGGATCGACGCGCCGATGCAGCTCGGCGTGCGGGTGCTCGACACCCTGACCACCGTGGGGCGCGGGCAGCGCATGGGCCTGTTCGCCGGGTCCGGTGTCGGCAAGTCGTCGCTGCTGTCCATGATCGCCCGGGGCAGCGACGCCGCGGTCAACGTCATCGCCCTCGTCGGGGAGCGCGGGCGCGAGGTCCGCGAGTTCCTCGAGGACGACCTCGGCGCCGAGGGGCTCGCCCGTTCGATCGTCGTCGTGTCGACCTCGGACGAGCCGGCCCTCATGCGTCTGCGCGCCGCGTTCGTCGCCACCCGCATCGCCGAGTCCTTCCGGGACGCCGGGCAGGACGTCGTGCTCATGATGGACTCGCTCACCCGCGTCGCGATGGCCCAGCGCGAGATCGGCCTGTCCGTGGGGGAGCCGCCTGCCACCCGGGGGTACCCGCCGTCGACGTTCTCGGTGCTCGCCGGACTGCTCGAGCGCGCCGGGACCGACCGCGTCGGGAGCATCACCGGGCTGTACACCGTGCTCGTCGACGGGGACGACCACAACGAGCCGATCGCCGACAGCGCCCGCAGCATCCTCGACGGGCACGTCGTGCTCGACCGGAAGCTCGCCGTCACCGGGCACTTCCCGTCGGTCGACGCCCTCGGGTCGATCTCCCGCGTCGCCTCGAAGGTCACCGAGCCGTGGCAGCGCGCCGCGGCGACTGCGCTCCGGAAGGTGATGGCGGCCCGGCGGAACGCGCAGGACCTGCTCGACGTCGGGGCGTACCAGCGCGGATCGAACCCCCTCGTCGACGCCGCCGTGGACCACCAGGACACCATCGACGCGTTCCTGCGCCAGGGGATGGACGAGCAGGCGGACGCCGACACGTCGTGGCGCGCGCTCGACGCCCTCGTCGCACGGCTGGGGGTGGCCGCCTGATGGCCCGACGCTTCCCCCTCGCCGGGCTCCTCCGCCTCCGGCACGCCGAGCAGGACCGCGCGGCGGCCGCCCTCGCCGCCGCCAACGACCGGGTCCGGGACGCCGCCGACGCTCGGATCGCGGCCCGCCGGAACCTCGCCGACCGCGAGGAGACCAGCGCGGTGACCGACGCGGCGACGCTCAGTGCCCTCGCCGCGGCGCGCGCCTCGACCCGGGGCATGCTCGAGGAGCTCGACGCCGTCGCGCGGTCGCGACGCACCGAGGCCGACGAGGCCCAGACCACGTTCAACACCGCGCGGCGTGCCGCCCTGGGGCTCGAGAAGCTCGAGGCGCACCACGACCGGGAGCAGGCAGCCGAGGACCTGCGCACCGAACAGAACGCCCTCGACGAGATCGCGGCACGACGCCGCACGGAAGGTGGTGCCCGATGAGCGTGGACGCCGTGCTCTCCCGGATCGCCGAGATCCGCACGCAGATCGATGCCCTGCGCGCACCGACGACCGACCGGACGAACGGCTCGACGACCGGCTCGACCGCCTCGACCGAGGCGTCGACCGGCGCGTTCGCCGATGCCCTCGCCACCGCGTCAGCTCCCGGGGGCGCGTCCGCCGCGGCGACCGCTGCGGGGACGGCACCGGCGACCGCCGCCCCCGCGACCTCGGTCGACGCCGGGCGCGGCACCCTCGCCACCGGCAGCGGCGCCACCGGGTCCGACGTGGTCGCCGCCGCGAAGAAGTACCTCGGGGTGCCCTACGTGTTCGGTGGGGAGAGCCGCTCCGGGATGGACTGCTCGGGCCTCGTGCAGACGGTGTTCAAGGACCTCGGGGTCACCATGCCCCGCGTCGTGCCGGACCAGGCGGACATGGGCGTGCCGGTCGGATCGCTCGCGGAGGCGAAGCCCGGCGACCTCATCATCCCGAAGGGCGAGCAGCACATCGTCATCTACGTCGGCGACGGCAAGGTCCTGCACGCACCGCGTCCGGGCAAGGACGTCCGCATCGTCGACAACTGGTACAAGGACTCGGACATCGCGACCATCCGTCGCATCGTGCCGAGCGAGGCGGCCGCACCCGCGGCGGTCCCGGCGGCATCGTCGGCGACCGCGCTGCAGTCCGCGACGGACCTGCAGACGGCGGCCCTGCTGTCGATGATGCGATCGGGGAGCGCCGCGTGAGCACGATGACGATCGCGGCCCCTCCCGCACGCCCCGCCGCTCCCGCGAGCCCCGCCGGCGCGCAGTCCGGTGCGGGTACGTCGTCCGTGCCGTTCGACGCCGCCCTCGCCGCCGTCACCGGGACCGGAGCGGACTCCGCGCAGCAGCCCGGCCCGGATCGCTCCGGCACGGAGGACGCCACCACGACCGCTCCCGCCGTCGTCATCCCGGCCGTCGTCGCTCCGGCCGTCGTCGCTCCGACCGTCGCCGTGTCGGCCTCGCTCGTCGACCCGGCCCTGCTCGGGGCGCTGCCCGTCCCGACCCCGGTGCCGACCGTGCCCGTCGACGCCGCTGCTCCCGCGACGGGGACCCCGATCGCGACGGCAGCGGGCGACGCGGCGATCGCTGCGACCCCCGCGACGGCGTCAGCCACCACCGCCCTCGGCGCGGGCGCCACGAGCCGCCCCGCCGGCGATGGCAGCGCCGGTACCGCGTCGGTGGTCCCGGCGCCCGTGCCCTCGACGCCGAGCAGCAGCACCGCCCCGGCGTCGGGCGGAGCCGCGACGAGCAGCCCCCTCCCGACCGCGACCGGGGTGGCCGGACGCGCCCCCGCGGCGCAGCCGGTCGGTCCGGCGACCCCGACCCCGGAAGACGCCCCCGCCGGTGCACCCGCCCTCACTGCCGCCCCGGCGACCCCGACGCCGGGTGGCGGACTCCCGGCCGCCGCCCCGCAACGCGACGCCGCGGAGGCCGTCCGTCCGGGCCAGCCGGCCCCGGCGGCGACGGCCGCGACCACCGGTGCACCGGTCGTGTCGACCGGACCGGCCACCGGGGGCAGGACCGGCCACGGGGCGGACCGCGGGCCGACCGGGCAGGGCGACGCGGGCCTCCCGGCCGTGCTCCCGACCCGCGGCGGCGAGACGCCGTTCGTGGTCCCCATCCCCGCGTCGACTGCGCCGGCGACCGTCGCGGGCGCCGCCACGGCGAACGCCCCGGCCCCGCTCGCACAGCAGCTCGCACGTCCGCTCTTCACGCTCGCGCAGGCGGGTCCGGGGGAGCACGTCGTGACCGTGCAGGTCTCGCCCGACGCGCTCGGTCCGGTGACGGTGCGCGCCCACGTCACCGCGCACGGGATGCACGTCGAGCTGTTCGCGGCGTCGGACGCGGGCCGTGACGCGGTCCGCCAGGTACTGCCCGACCTGCGCCGCGACGCCGCCGGCAGCGCGGTCGTGACCACGCTCGACCTGTCGTCGCAGAACCACCCCGACGCGCAGCCCGGCCGTGACGACCGGCGGACCCCCGCAGGTTTCCGACCGGAAGCCGGCCCGGAGGCCCGCCCCACCACGACCGCACCGGTCACCACCCGCCCGACCACCGTCCGATCCGTCGGACTCGACGTCCTCGCCTGACGCGGACCGAAGGAGGACCACCATGCCCCTCGACGGCATCACCGGATCGGTGGACGCGGCCACCCAGGCCGCCGCGGTCGCGCAGACCGCGAGCGCGAAGAAGTCCCAGACGATGGACTCCGAGGTGTTCATGAAGCTGCTCGTCACGCAGCTCCGGAACCAGGACCCGTCGTCCCCGATGGACACGAACCAGATGATCAGCCAGCAGACGCAGCTCGCGATGATGGAACAGGTCAGCAACCAGACCACGACGGCCAACGAGAACTTCTCGCTGCAGATGCGCATGGCCGCCGCGAACCTCGTCGGCAAGCAGGTCAGCTACACCGACGCCACGACCGGGACCGCGGTCTCGGGGACCGCCACCGCGGTGTCGTACGCCGCGAGCGTGCCGACCGTGACCGTGAACGGGAAGGAGGTCGACCTCGACGTGATCTCCGGTATCAAGTCCGCCTGACCCGCTCCCTCCTCCCTCTTCCCCACCTCGTCTTCCTTCCACGAAAGGTCGCACCATGCTCCGCTCGCTCTACTCCGGCATCTCCGGTCTCCGTTCGCACCAGCAGATGCTCGACGTCACCGGCAACAACATCGCCAACGTCAACACCGTCGGCTTCAAGTCGTCGACCACCGTCTTCCAGGACACCCTGTCGCAGATGACCCAGGGCGCCGGGGGACCGCAGACCGGCATCGGCGGCACGAACCCCGCACAGATCGGCCTCGGCGTGCAGGTCGCCGGCGTCTCGACCAACTTCGCCCAGGGTTCGGCGCAGGCCACCGGCAAGGCCACCGACCTGATGATCTCGGGCGACGGGTTCTTCGTGACGCGCCTCGGCAACGACACCGTCTACTCGCGGGCGGGTGCGTTCGACTTCGATGCGAACGGCCGCCTGGTCACCGCCGACGGCAAGATCGTCCAGGGCTACTCCGCCACGAACGGCGTCGTCAACGACGGCGGCGGCCTGAGCGACATCATGCTGCCGGTCGACGCGGCCGCCCCGGCGACCGCCACGAGCTCGGCGACCGTCAGCGGCAACCTGCCGTCGGACACCGCCGTCGGCCAGACGCTGAACCGCGACGCAACGGTCTACGACCAGTACGGCACCAAGCACACGCTGTCGCTCGGCTACACCCGCACCGCCGGCGGCTGGTCCGTCTCCGCCTCGAACGGGCAGGGCACCTCGGCGACCGGCGCGATCACCTTCGGCGCGGACGGCAAGATCACCAGCGGCCAGACCATGCAGGTGGGTGGGATCACCGTCGACATGACGCAGCTGTCCGGCTTCGCGACGCTCAACACCGCGTCGATCTCGTCCCAGAACGGCCACGAGGCCGGCTCGCTGCAGGGCTACTCCATCTCGAAGGACGGCACGCTCGTCGGTTCCTTCTCGAACGGGTCCTCGCTCGCGATCGGCCGCATCGCCCTCGCGACCTTCGCCAACCCCGCGGGCCTCGAGAAGACCGGGGCGTCGGGCTACCGCGCGACCGCGAACTCGGGCAACGCGAACGTCGGCGTCCCCGGGTCGGCCGGCATCGGCTCGCTCGCCTCGGGCACGCTCGAGATGTCGAACGTCGACCTGTCGCAGGAGTTCACGAACCTGATCGTGGCGCAGCGCGGGTTCCAGGCGAACGCGCGCATCATCACGACCTCGGACGAGGTGCTGCAGGAGCTGACGAACCTGAAGCGGTAGGGCTGGTCGGGCGGGTCCGGCGGGTCGGGGCCGGGCTGGCCGGGGCCTGGCTGGCCGGGCCTGGCCGCGATCTCCACAACGGGAGGCACCTCGCGCCACGGGATTCCGTGGCGCGGGGTGCCTCCCGTCGTTCGGCGACGTGTCGCATCAGGTGTCAGGAAGCTGCCGGGTCGGACGCCGTGCGGGTTCCCGCACGATACTGACCCATCCATGAGCATCCGTCGGTTCGTTGTCGTACCCTCCTCGTGGGGGAGCTGCACGGACCCGAACCGTCGCCCACGTTCGACGACGAACGAGCCCTCACCGAGACGGCGCCGCCGAGTCGTCCACGCGTGAGGGCGACCGTCACCGACCCGAACGCCGACGGTCGCCCTCGCGCCCCCTCGTCGCCGGCGCCGATCCGTCGGCCGTGCTCGCGGCGCGGCGGTCCGCCGGTCCGCCGGTCCGCCGGTCATGTTCACTGGGAGGACGAGGACGGCGGCGCGCCGCGGTGCGACCGGCGTAAGAGGAGTGCGAGTGACCGGTCACCTGGTGCCCACGCTGTCGGGCGTCCTGCTGCTCATCGGCATCGCGACGGCGGTGCTCGTTCTGGCGCGGGCCGAGGCGCCGTGGGCACCGGCCCTGGCGATCGTCCGCGGAGCGGCGCAGCTGGCCGTCATCAGCCTCGTGCTGTCCGGGGTGATCCGCTCACCGGCGCTGATCGCGGTCGCACTCCTGGTGATGTTCACGGTCGCGGTCCTCACGGCGGCTCGACGCCTCGGCGGGATCGCCAGCGCCGCCCTGCCGGTCGGGGCGTCGATGGCCGCCGGGATCGTCGTGACCGGGGTCGTCGTGTTCGGCACCGGCGCCATCGAGCTGAGCCCCCGCTACGCCCTCGCGGTGGGCGGCATCGTGATCGGCAACGCCATGACGATCGCGACCATCAGCGGACGCCGGTTCCGCGAGCTCGTGTCCGACCAGTGGGACGAGGTCGAGGGTTGGCTCGCACTCGGGGCCGCACCGCGACGTGCGACCGAGCGCCTGGTGCGCCGAGCGGTCAGCGCGGCGCTCGTGCCGACGGTCGACCAGACCAAGACGACCGGGCTGGTGACCCTGCCAGGCGCCTTCGTCGGTGCGGTGTTCGGCGGGCTGTCCCCGATCGAGGCGGGTCGGTTCCAGATCGTCGTCCTCACGGCCATCGCGGCCGCGGGCGCCTGCACGGCGGTGTGCCTCACCCGCTGGCTGGCTCCGGTCACGGTGCGACCGACCGACGTGACCCGCTGACGGACGGGAGGCGCGGGGCGGCCGCGCCACGCGCCTCCCGTCCGTCCCTCCGCACCACCGGTGCGCGTGTCCGACCGCTGTCAGCGTGGGGACCGGGCGTCCTCGAGCAGGCCGTGGAGGACCGCCAGGGAGCGGGCAGCGGTCCCGTCGGTGCGGCCGGTGCTGCTCGCGACCGTCGTCAGCGTCTTCCACAGCGCCCAGCCGCGTCCGCGCGTCCACGTGTCGTCGTCCAGCTGCAGGCGGTCGCGGAACACCTGCCGCCCGGCCGGGTCGAGGAGGGTCCAGGCGGCTGCGACGTCGCACGCGGGATCGCCGACGCCGCAGGTGCCGAAGTCGATGACCGCACCGAGCCGGCCGTCCCGCACCAGGAGGTTCCCCGGGGCGAGGTCGCCGTGGAACCAGGTCCGGACGCCGTCCCAGGGCGTCTCGAGTGCGTCCGTCCAGACCGCCCGGGCGAGGTCGAGGTCGAGGTCGACCCGACCCCGGAGCGCGTGCAGGGCCTCGGTCGCCAGACCGTCGAAGGTCCGCAGCGGTCCACCGCGGAACCAGTCGTGCAGACCGGGTCCCGGGCCTCCCTCGGGGTCCACGGCGCGCAGGGCGAGGAGGAACTCGGCGAAGTCCTCCGCGAGTCGTCCGGGGTCGGCGACCGGTGCCGTGGCGAGCGGTTCGCCCGCCAGCCACCGGTACACCGACCAGGGAAAGGGGTACCCGGTGTCCGGTCGGCCCCCGGCGACCGGCACCGGGACCGGGAGCGGCAGCTGCGGGGCCAGCCGGGGGAGCCACCGGTGTTCCTTCTCGACCGCCAGCGCGTACGCCGCCGCACTCGGCGTACGGACCGACAGGGCGTCGCCGAGGCGGAAGGTGTGGTTGTCCCAGCCGTCGTCCGCGACCGGCTGCACGGGGAGGTCGCGCCACTGCGGGAACTGCCGTGCCACGAGCGTCGCGACGAGCTGCGCGTCGACGGGGACGCGCTGCGGGACGGGTCCGAGGTCGAAGGCTTCGCTCACGGCTGCCAGCATGGCCCCTCCGCCGTCACCTCGCGGGTTCGGCGCTCCGCGGGATCGGCAGGGCGACCTCGACGTCGGGGTCGTCCTGTCGCGCGGCGCGGATCATGGAGTTCGCGGTCGCCGCGAGCGGCACCGCGAAGAACCCGCCCGCGATGCCGCCGATCGTCGTGCCGGCGATCACGGCGAGGAGCACCGCCAACGGGTGGACGGCGACGACCGAGCCGGTCAGGAACGGGTGCAGGACCTGCCCCTCCAACTGCTGCACCAGCACGACGACCCCGAGCATGACCAGGGCCACCACCCAGCCCTGGAACACCAGGGCGAGGAGCACCGCGACCGCTCCCGCGACGAACGCGCCGACCACGGGGATGAACGCCCCGACGAAGACGACCACCCCGATCGGCCCCGCGAGCGGGACCCCGAGCAGGGCGGCGCCGAGGGCTATGCCGAGCGCGTCGGTCGCGGCGATGACGACCTGCACGCGGATGAAGTGCGTCAGGGTGGTCCACCCGGCCTCGCCCGCCACCCCGAGTCGGTGGTGTGCGGCCCTCGGGAAGAGCGAGACGACCCACTCCCACATCCGCCGTCCGCCGGTGAGCGCGAAGATCGTGACGAACGTGACGATGAACAGCCCCTCGCCGAGGTGCACCAGGGTGGCGCCGGCGACCACGACCCCGCGCTGCAGGTCGGCAGCGTGCCGCTGGACGAACGTCCGGGCATCGGTCGACACGGTGTCGAGGTCGACCGACGGCAGCCCCATCGGCGGGTGCCGGAGCAGCTCCTGGACGTTGCCGATGAGCGAGACCGTCCGGTCCTCGAGGCTCGGCAACTGTTCGCTGACGCGCCAGACGACCAGGAACACGAGCAGGGCGACGCCGGCGACCAGCGACAGCAGCGCGAGGACGATCGCGAGCCACTTCGGCACCCCGTGCCGCTGCAGCAGGGCGCTGAAGGGGACGAGCAGCGCTGCGACGACCAGTCCGATGAGCAGGGGGACGACGACGTTCGCCAGGGTGACGGCGATCCACCCGACCAGGCCGACCGCGGCGGCGATCACCAGTACCCGTCCGGCGAAGACGGCACCGGTGCGGAGCCCGGACGGACGAGGGGCGGGGTTCGAGACGGTCACGGGGTGCCCTCCGGGGCTGTGGGAGACGGGACGAGGTCGGACGGCGCCCGGCCCCAGGTGTGCTGGACGCGGTCCATCCAGGTGACGACGACGGTGTGCGGGGTCGTCAGCGCGGCGATGAGCGCGAGGTAGACCCCGAGGTCCGCGCGTCGGACGACGACGGCGAGGACGACGAGGGCCGCGATCGCGATCGCCGTGATCGGCCAGGCCTGCCGCAGGAACCGGAGGAACGGCGCGAGCAGGCGACCGCGGTGCAGCAGCTCGGCGCTGGTCGGGTCGGTGAGCTCGAGACGGAGGACGTGCCGCACCGCGTGCCACAGCGTGAAGTACAGGCCCACGGCGAGGACCGGCGGGACCACCGCGAAGAACAGCACCAGGACGGCGTCCTCCGAGAGCTGCCGCCAGCGGGGACCGCCCGCCCGGTGGACGACAGCGGCGTGCAGCAGGACGAGCAGGACCACGAGGACCGCCCCGGCGATCCGGACGCCCGGGGGGACGGTCAGCACCGACGGACCGCTCCCGCCGCCGACGACCGCAGCGGTGTCGACGACGACGTGGAGCGCCGCGTCCGGCTGGACGACGAACGGGACCACCATCGGCACGGCACCGCGCAGGGCCACCGTGAGGACGGACCCGAGCGGACCGGGCGCACCGTCCCCGAGCAGCCGGTCGACGAACAGGTCACCCTGGCCCCAGTGGAACCAGGTGATGCCGACGAAGACCGCGAAGCCGAGCAGCGGGGCGACGACCCACAGCGCCGCGGTGAGCGTGCCGACCACCAGGTAGAGCACGACGACCACGACGACGGACCGCACGGTGCTCGTCCCCGGGCGCAGCCGTGCCGGGACGAGGTGGTCGAGGGCGCCGTGCGGCAGCCCGAAGACGAGCACGCTCACGGCGAACGGCACGAGCTGCACGGCCATCGGGACGGCCACGCCCGTCAGGCCGAGCACCGCGCACGTCAGGGCCACCGCGGCGAGGGCCGTGGTGACCGGTGCGAGGACCCGGTCGGTGACCCAGGTCCGCAGTGCGGGCGGGACCGCCGCGTCCGGCGCCACGGCCCTGCTCCGGTCGACGGCCGTCGCCGCCGTCACGGCCGGACCTCGCGCCGGCGCGCGACGGCGTCGGCGAGGGTCCGCACGAGCGCGGCGAGGAACGGACGCTTCTGCAGGGCGAGCACGATCCGGAGGTCGTCCGCCACCGACGAGCGCTCCGACAGGAAGCGCACGACGAGCGGACCGGGCAGCGCGAAGAGGCGACGGAACGCCTCCGCGGCCTGCTCGGGGCGGTCCCGCAGGAACCGGAGGAACACCGCGTCGAGGAAGCGCGTGCGGAACCGGTCGGAGAACGCGGGGACGGGTGTGCCGTCGACGAGGTGCCGGGCGACGACCGCACTGTGCCGGTTGCTCCGCGCGAACCCGTAGCCACTGCTGGGACGGGTGGTCCCGGTCACGGTGTCCGCAGCGGCCCACCGGGCGTCCGGCGGCGCGGGGGTGTCCGTCATCGGGATGCACCCGCGTTCCTCGTCGGTCACGTGCCACTCGTCCGCCCGGAGACCCCACCGTCGCGAGACGTAGCGGGCGACGTGGTCCTCGTGGTCGAACGCCTCCGCGGGGTCGGGCGTGAACAGCGTGCTCTCCACGAGCGCCTCGGTCGGCGTCACCGGCAGCACGTAGACGAACCGCACGGGACCGCCCGGCTCCTGGCCGCCGAAGTCCATGAGCGTCACCGTCGTCGTGTCGAACACCGGGCGGCTCGTGGTGACCCACCGTCCGACGAAGCGCTGGTGGAGCAGCACCCGACCGGCCGGGACGTCCGTGGGGCACCGGGGTCCGCGGGCGTCGAGGACGCGGCCGGCCCGGACGGGACCGTCGGTGGTGTGCACCACGACGTCCCGGTCGTCGGTCGTGTCGGCGTCGCTGCGTCGGACCGCCGCGACGGGGGTGCCCCGGACGATGCGGACCCGCCCGTCCGAAGCGACACGGGACGCGGCGGCGGCGGACCGGTCGGACGCCCGCACCAGGACGTACGGGTGGTCGGGATCCGAGCCGACGCTCGTCCCGTCCTCGGTCCGGACCTCCCACCGGTCCCACGACGCCGAGCGGGCCTCGGGGAGCGGGTCGGTGCCGTCGTCCCACGAGCACCACGACCGCGGGTCCGGGGTGGCCCGGCCCTCGAGCACCAGGACGGAACGGTCGCCGAGCGCTGCGAGCCGTACGGCTGTCGAGAGCCCCGAGCACCCGCCGCCGACGACGGCCACGTCGACGCGCTCCGGGAGGGTCGTCCGGACCGGACCGGGGGCCGGAGCGACGCGCGCTCCGGCCCCCGGTGTCGTCGTCGTGCCGGTGTCAGCGACGGACACGGCGCTCGCCGCGACCGGACAGCGCGGTGTCGTCCACGGCGACGGTGCCGGGCAGGACGCCGTCCGAGAGCTTCTCGGACGAGATCCAGAGCGCCTCGGGCAGGGTGTCGACGCCGGCACGGACGTCCTCGGCGGAACGGAGCTTGGCGATCTTGTGGATCAGCGAGCCGAAGCCGACCTTCGCGACGATGTCCGCGGCCGACAGGACGACCTGCATCCAGGTGATGACCGCACCGCCGTGGCCCCAGCCCTGCAGGCCGAAGACGATCGGGTAGGCGAGCCACGTCACGATGAGCAGGATGCCGGCGTTGCGCAGCGTCGCAGCGGCGGGGGTGCCCGCCAGGTCACGGCCGCCCTTGACGACCACGTAGATCACGAGGACGTACAGGATCACCATGAAGACGCCGGAGACGACGCCCCAGAGCCAGAGCGCGCCCGTGTTCGTGCCGGAGTCGACGGCGACGCCGCCGATGAAGCCGGTGCTGATCATCAGGAACGCCGCGGCGATGCCGACGGCGCGGAGACGGCGTGCTGCGGCGCCGGCGAGGGTGGCCACCGCGAGGAGCTCGATCACCAGGAGCGGCACGGTGACGGTCCAGTCGAAGTAGCGCGGAGCCCAGGACAGGATCGCGTTGGCGTTCGGCACCCACGAGTCGCCCCGGCGCTCGTAGCCCAGCGCGAACTCGACGACCAGGAGCACGTACGACAGGAAGGCGATGCCGGTGATGGTCATGCCGGCGTACACGCCGGCGCGGTACCGCCCGCTGACCTCGTTGGTCGACACGAGCGACTTCACGAAGAACGCGAAGAGCGCGAGTCCGGCGACGGAGAGCGCGTAGACGATGATCGAGTGCTCCGCGAGCGTGAGCGTCGCGTTCCACGGAGCGAGTGCGTCCGACATGGGGGTCCTTCCGGTGGGTGGTGGTGGCGGTTCGTCGCCGACCAGAGAAACTTGCTCCTGGGCAACCATCCCCGGTCCCAGCGAGTGCTCGGACCGGGGTACAACGGCGTCAGTAGCGTGGTACATCCGAACGAATCAGCGCCGCCCGGCGCTCGTCTCACCCCCAGGGGTGGTCCTGAGAGGAACGGAATGTCCGACCGCATCCGCGTGGCCCTGGTCAACGACTACGAGCTCGTGCTGCGCGGGCTGGCGGACATGCTCGCGCCCTTCGCCGACCGGATCGACGTCGTGCAGCTCGACGCCCGACGCCGTGTCACGGTGGATGTCGACGTGGCGCTCTACGACACGTTCGCGCAGCCTGAACCCGACGACGAGGACATCGACCGGCTCGCATCGAACCCGCGCATCCGGACCGTCGCGGTCTTCACGTGGAAGATGGACCAGGACCTCATCGACGCGGCGGTGGCGCGTGGCGCGACGGGGTACTTCGCGAAGAGCTCGACCGCCGAGCACCTCGCCGAGGGGCTCCAGCGGGTCGCTGCCGGCGAGCGCGTGCTCGAGTCGCCCCGACGACGGGTGCCGAGCGGTCCCGGGGTCCGGTGGCCCGGTCGCGCGGAGGGCATCTCGGACCGCCAGTCCGAGATCCTCGCGCTCATCACCCAGGGCAAGCGCAACACGGAGATCGCCGAGCTGACGCACCTCAGCCCGAACACGGTCAAGACCCACATCCGGACGCTCTACAGCAAGATCGGGGCGGAGAACCGGGTCGACGCCGTGCTCTGGGGGACCGAGAACGGGTTCCGGCCGGACCACCGCAGCACCGATCGGTGAGCGTGGTCGTCCACGACGAGCGTTCCTCGAGGACGAGCGCGGGACGCCGTTAGGCTGACCCGGTGACCAGTGCCGAGGAGTCCGCAGCGGGGACGGAGTCCGTCGTCGTCGATGCGTCGGTCGTCGGGCTCGGCATCGTGCTGCGCTCGCTCGCCCCGGCCCTCGAGCACGTCACCCTGCAGCAGTACCGGATCCTCGTGCTGCTCGTGACCCGCGGCCCGTTGCGCGCGGGAGACCTGGCCGACGAGCTCGGCCTGCTGCCGTCCGGCATCACGAGGATGGTGGACCGGCTCGTCCGCGACGACTGGGTCAGCAGACGGGTGTCCGGACGCGAGGTCACCGTCACGGCCCAGCCCGCGGCGACCGCCCTCGTCGAGCAGGTGCTCGATCGCCGCGCCGCCGAGTTCCGCGGGGCGCTCCGCCGGATGTCCGAGGACGAGCGACGGGCGGTGCGACAGGCAGCGGAGGCGCTGGTCCGCTCCGCCACGGCGGCGCCGCTCCTCGATGCGCACCTGCTCCTCGGGACGCACCCGCAGCACTGACGGCGGACGGACGACGCACCCGCAGCACCGACCGCGGGCGGACGACGCACCCGCAGCACTGACCGCGGACGTAGGCTGGCTCGGGTCCGCGGCGCACCGTCGCCGGGACGTGACCACCGGGCCCACGCCCGTCGAACCGGGCCCGGCGCCCCGGGAAGGAACTGCCATGAGCATGGAAGGCGCAGCCTGGAGCTCGCTGTACAAGATCTCGTCGGCGAAGGACAGCGGTCGCGGGTTCTCGCGCGAGTCGTTCCGGCGGATCATGACGTTCGCCGTGCCGTACCGGTCGAAACTGGTCGTCTTCATCCTGTTGTCGGTCGTCGGGGCCTTCCTCGCGGTGGCGACGCCGGTCCTGGCCGGTCGCGTGATCGACGTGATCGTCGCCCGCGGGGCGCTCGGCACGATCGTCGGGCTCGCCGTCCTGATCGCCGTCGTCGCCGTGGCCGACGCCGGTGCCTCGCTCGCGACGCGCTGGTACTCGGCGCGGATCGGTGAGGGGGTCATCCTCGACCTCCGGACGGCCGTGTTCGACCACGTGCAGAAGATGCCGATCGCGTTCTTCACCCGCACCCGCACGGGAGCGCTCGTCAGCCGGCTCAACAACGACGTGATCGGCGCGCAGCAGGCCTTCAGCGGGACCCTGTCCGGCGTCGTCACGAACCTCGTCGCGCTGATCCTCACCCTGACCGTCATGCTCAGCACGTCGTGGCTCGTGACCGTCCTCGCGGTGGTCATGCTCCCGCTCTTCCTCGTCCCCGCACGCCGGATGGGCACCCGGCTCGCCGCGCTCCGCCGCGAGGCCGCCGACCACAACTCGGCGATGAGCACCCAGATGACCGAGCGCTTCTCGGCCCCGGGCGCGACCCTCGTCAAGCTCTTCGGGCGCCCCGACGAGGAGGCCGAGGAGTTCCGCGTCCGCGCTGCCCGGGTCCGCGACATCGGTGTCCGGACGGCGATGCTGCAGTTCGTCTTCGTCACGGCGCTGACCCTCGTGGCCGCGCTCGCCCTCGCGCTCGTCTACGGGCTCGGCGGCGCGCTCGCACTCGGCGGGCAGCTCAACACGGGCGACGTCGTCACCCTGGCACTCCTGCTCACCCGGCTCTACGCGCCGCTGACCAGCCTGGCGAACGCCCGCGTCGAGATCATGAGCGCGGTGGTGAGCTTCGAGCGGGTCTTCGAGGTGCTCGACCTCCGACCGCTCATCACGGAGAAGCCGGACGCCGTCACGGTCGCCGACGGCCCGGTGGCGGTGGAGTTCGACGACGTGCGCTTCGCCTACCCGTCGGCGGACAAGGTGTCGCTCGCCTCCCTCGAGGAGGTCTCGACGCTGGACACCCGCGGCGGTGAGGAGGTGCTGCACGGCGTCTCGTTCCGGATCGAACCGGGACAGACGGTCGCCCTCGTCGGCACGTCCGGGGCGGGCAAGTCGACCGTCGCGCAGCTGCTCGCGCGCCTCTACGACGTCGACAGCGGCGCGGTCCGGCTCGGCGGCACGGACGTGCGGGACGTCAGCTTCGCCTCCATGCGCAACACCCTCGGCATGGTGACCCAGGACGGGCACCTGTTCCACGAGACGATCCTCGCCAACCTGCGGCTCGCCCGACCGGAGGCGACCGTCGACGAGGTCTGGGACGCCGTCCGACGGGCACGGCTCGAGCCGCTCGTCCGGTCGCTGCCCGACCAGCTGGACACCATGGTGGGGGAGCGCGGCTACCGCCTGTCGGGTGGTGAGCGGCAGCGCATGACGATCGCGCGCCTCCTCCTCGCCCAGCCGCGCGTGGTGATCCTCGACGAGGCGACCGCGGCACTCGACTCCACGTCGGAGGCGGCGGTGCAGGCCGCGCTGAGCGAGGCGCTCGAGGGGCGCACCGCGATGGTCATCGCCCACCGCCTGTCGACCATCCGGAGTGCGGACCTGATCCTCGTCGTCGAGGACGGCTCGATCGTGGAGCGCGGCACGCACGAGCAACTGCTCGCCGCGGGCGGCCGGTACGAGGAGCTGCACCGGACCCAGTTCGCCGTCCAGCAGGACGCCGTCGCGCAGGATGCGGAGCTGCCTGCCTGACGCCGTCGGGAGCGGACCGACGGACGGACGGGAGGCGCGTGGCTAGGCCGCCACGCGCCTCCCGTCCGTCACCGGTCGCGACGGGACGCGATCAGTCCCAGATCGAGATCCAGTCGATGTCGACGTGGCCGTCGGCCCACCACGGGACGTCGCCGGTGATCGCGGTCTCGGCCTGCAGCGTCACGCGCATCGGGTCCTTCGGCACACCCGACCAGGTCTGCGAGACGAGCTGGTCGTCCCAGTAGAAGCGGACCACTCCGTGGTCCCACTCGGTCGTCGCGACGTGGTACCCGCTGCTCTGCGTCGTCGACGTGTGCCGCTGCACGCTCGAATCGAAGCGCATCATGCCCCGGGACCACGTCCCGGGGATGGCCGCTGCCGGGCGCACCGTGCTGTCGAGGTCGCCCTCGGGCCAGTCGATCTCGCCCTTGTTCCAGTCGTCGTCGGTGGGCCAGAGCATGCCGACGAACTTGTAGCCGGGCGTGTCCGTCGTCTTGTAGCGGATCGAGACCCGGCCGGTCTCGTGCGGCGCGTACCCGTCGGGCAGCACGGTGGCGACCAGCGGGCGCCCGTTCTCCGTGTGCAGTCGGAAGTCGAGGTTGCCGTTGCTGACGCTGAGCACCTTGTCGGGGGCGTAGTACCCGCGCCCGCTGGTGTCCGAGTAGCCGGAGTAGGCCTCCATCTCCGGGTACTCCCGCAGGACGCTGCCCAGGCGGGCGTCCCGGTCGAAGTCCTCCGCGTACGACTGCTTCCAGGTGCGGCCGTTCGAGTACAGGTCGCCCTTCGGCATCGCGGTGAGCGAGTCCGTCGCCGCCTCCGAGGGTGTCGCCTGCTGCGTCATGCCGATGACGAGTGCCCCGGCCGCCGCGAACGCCGCGCCGGTGGCGATGCGACGCTTCCGGCGCCCGCTCGTGTTCCGTGTGTCGTTCTTCATGTGAGTAGTTGATTCCCTGTCGTTTCCCTGAGCGCGGCCCTCCGGTGGGGCGCAGCGCGGCCGAACGGTACCTTCTGTGCCACCCCCGAACGGGGGGAAGAAGGTGTCGCGTCACCCTCGCGCTGTCCCCCTTTCGCCCCACTCCCCAGGCTGGGAGCGGGCACTGGCGGCTGAGCACATCTTCAGGACACTGCTCCGAAGGTTCAGTTCCCGAGTCCGGCGACGAGGTTCACGACGCTCGCGATGACGACGGTCCCGAAGAAGAACGAGAGCAGCGCGTGCCGGAGCGTCACCACCCGGATCCTGCTCGCCGTGATCGAGGTGTCCGACACCTGGTACGTCATCCCCACCGTCAGGGCGAAGTAGGCGAAGTCCGAGTACCGCGGGGGTTCCTGCTGGTTGAAGTCGATGCCGCCCGGGGTCCCGCTGTACCAGAGCTCGGCGTAGCGCAGGGTGAACAGGGTCTGCACGAGCATCCACGACAGGGCCACGCTGACCACGCCGAGTGCCGCTGCGAGGTCCTGCGACGGACCGTGCAGCCCCTTCGCGGTGCTGAGCACGACCAGGAGCGCGACGACGCTCGCACCGGCGGCACCAACGAGCAGCAGGTCGGAGACCGTCCGCCGCGGGTCCTCCCGCGAGGCGAGCCGCGCGGTCCGGTCGGCGTCCGCCCGGAGCAGGGGCAGCGCGGTGACGACGTACACCGCGCACGCGGCCGCCCACCCGATCGACGCCGCCCAGCGCGGACCGACCGTGACGCTCGTGACGCCCGCGACGACGGCGCCGACGACCACCATCAGGACGAGGCGGTCCCGGTAGCGGCGGGGCCCGAACGGGAGAGGACACCACTTGACACCCCACACCCCCGGGGAAACCGCGAGGCCCGCTCTGTTTTTGAAAAAAAAAAACGAAACAAACGAGAAACTAGCGAGCACGATGAAGGGCGCAGCCCTTCTATATTTACGCTATGCACACCGTAAGACAGCATGTCAATGACGAAGACG
>NZ_CAJCKG010000017.1:0-69725 GCF_903970945.1 Curtobacterium sp. ME26 | reverse complement strand
GCCAGCCGGCACCGCGCCTCCCGTCCGTCCCGTGGTCGGGACTACTGCTGCGGCGGCTGCGGGGGCCGCCACGGGCCCTCGCCACCGGCGGTGCCGCCGTCCTTGCCGTCCTTGCGCTCACGACGGCGGAGGTACTGCTCGAACTCCTGGGCGATCGCGTCGCCGGAGGCCTCGGGGGAGTCGACCGTGTCGCGCGCCTGCTCGAGCTGCCCGATGTAGCTCGCCATGTCCTCGTCGTCGGCGGCGAGGGCGTCGATGCCCTCCTCCCACTCGGTCGCCTCGTCGAGCAGGGTGCCGCGCGGCACCGTGACGTCGGCGAGTTCCTCGAGCTTGTCGAGCAGCGACAGGGTGGCCTTCGGCGACGGCGAGTTGTGCACGTAGTGCGGCACCGAGGCCCAGAGCGACAGCGTGGTCAGCCCGGCGGTGTCCATCGCGTCGGACAGCACGCCGAGGATGCCGGTCGGTCCCTCGTACGTCGACCGGTCGACGTCGAACGCCGAGCGGACCCCGGCGTTCTCGCTGGACACGAAGACCGAGATCGGCCGGGTGTGCGGCACGTCGGCGAGCATCGCGCCGACGAACACGACCGCGTCGATCGAGTGGACGTCCGCGAGGTCGACCACCTCGGCGCAGAAGCCGCGCCAGGTGCGCGACGGCTCCGGGCCGACGAGCACGAACACGTCGCGCTCGGACTCCGAGCCGGTGGCGCCGATCACCGGGCGGCCCTCGGCGCCGGGGCCGTAGAGCACGATGCGGGGCCACTGGATGCCGCGGGAGCCGTCCTCGGCCGTCCCGACGTTCGGCCGGTTGAACTGGTAGTCGACGTACCGCTCGCCGTCGATCTCGCGCAGCTCGTCGAGCTCCAGCGCGTCGACGATGCGGCGCGCGAGGCCGCTGGCCGCGTCGCCGGCGTCGTTCCAGCCCTCGAACGCGACGACGAGCAGGCGGCCGTCGCTGAAGGGGGAGTGCTGTGGCACGGAGGGGCCTCCTGGTGGTGGAGCGGGGCGCACGCGACGCCGCGCGCGGCCGGACAGGGTCGATCACCCAGGATAGGCCTCGGGTCGGCGTCGGCACCGCCCCGTCCGCCCGGAGCGGAACGCGCGCCCCGGTAGACTCGTCGCCCGTGACCGCCCAGCACCCCGAACGCGTCCTCCCCGCAGCCGTGCTGTGGGACATGGACGGCACGATCATCGACACCGAGCCGATCTGGCAGCAGTCCCAGGTCGAGCTGACCGCTCGCCACGGCGCCGTGTGGACCCACGAGGACGGCCTGTCGCTGGTGGGCAGCGGCCTCGAGCGCTCGGGCGAGATCCTGCGCGACCGCGGTGTCGACATGGAGGTCGAGGAGATCGTCCAGTGGATGACCGACTACGTGATGGAGCGCCTGCAGGCGGCCGAGCTGCCGTGGCGGCCCGGTGCCCGCGAACTGCTCGAGGAGCTGCACGACCGCGGCATCCCGACGGCCCTCGTCACGATGTCGCGGCGGAAGATGGCCCTCGTCGCCGCCGACGCGCTCGGTGCCAGCGGCTTCCGCGTGGTCGTCGCCGGTGACGACGTCGACCGCCCGAAGCCGCACCCGGACGCCTACCTGTCCGCCGCCGCGCAGCTCGGCGTCGACCCCACCGCCTGCGTCGCCATCGAGGACTCCGCGACCGGCGTCGCCTCGGCCGTCGCGTCCGGCGCGGTCACCGTCGCGGTCGAGCACATCGTGCCGCTGTCCGAGATCGCGGGCGGCGACGTCCACCTGACGACCCTGGCCGACGTCGACGTCGACCGCCTGGTCGAGCTGACCACCCCGGCCCTCGCGGCCCGTACCGAGACGGCGAACCGATGACCGACGCACAGTCCCCGACCGGCACCGACGGCACGGACGGCACCGCCGCGCTGCCGCTCACCGCGGGCGGTGCCCCGCACACCCCGTCCCGCGGGCCGTTCCGGGCCGGCGACCGTGTGCAGCTCACCGGTCCGAAGGGCAAGCTCACGACGCTGTCCCTGGAGACCGCGGGGGAGTACCACACCCACCGCGGCGTGCTCCGGCACGACGACGTCATCGGGCAGCCCGACGGTTCGGTGATCCGCGCGAGCACGGGCGACGAGTACCTCGCGCTCCGGCCGCTCCTCAACGACTACGTCATGTCGATGCCCCGCGGTGCGGCCATCGTCTACCCGAAGGACGCCGCCCAGATCGTCGCGTTCGCCGACGTCTTCCCCGGCGCCCGTGTCGTCGAGGCCGGCGTCGGGTCGGGCGCGCTCTCGCTCTTCCTGCTTCGCGCCATCGGCCCCACCGGCCGGCTGCAGTCCTTCGAGCGCCGCGAGGAGTTCGCCGCGATCGCCCGCGGCAACGTCGGCACCTTCCTCGGCGCCGTGCCGGACAACTGGTCGGTGACCGTCGGCGACCTCGTCGAGGAGCTCCCCGGCGCGACCGAGCCCCAGAGCGTCGACCGCGTGGTCCTCGACATGCTCGCCCCGTGGGAGTGCGTCGACGCCGCTGCCGACGCCCTCGTGCCCGGCGGCCTGATCGTCTGCTACGTCGCCACCGTGACGCAGCTCTCCCGCACGGCCGAGGCGCTCCGCGACACCGGCCGCTTCACCGACCCGCAGTCGAGCGAGACGCTCGTGCGGACCTGGCACGTCGAGGGGCTCGCGGTCCGTCCGGACCACCGCATGGTCGGGCACACCGGTTTCCTGGTCACCGCACGTCGACTGGCGGACGGTGTCGTCCTGCCGAACCTGAAGCGTCGCGCAGGCAAGGCGGAGTTCTCCGACGAGGACGTCGAGGCGTGGACGCCCGGCGCCGTGGGCGAGCGGTCGGCGAGCGACAAGAAGCTCCGCAAGGTCGCCCGCCAGGCCGCGGCGCAGGCGCGACGCGTCGCCGCTGCCGAGGCCGGGTCCGCGGCCGACCCCGAGGCCGGCTCCGGGCCGGACGACGCCCCCGACGGCGACCGCTAGGCTACGCATGCCCGTCCTGCACCGAACGGAAAGAGGGTCCGTGCGCACCATCCCCGCACTCCTGGTCACCATCGGCCTCGTCGCGTCGCTGACCGCGTGCGCGTCCAGCGGTGCCGGCTCGACGCCGTCCGCCTGCGCGGCCCCCGGTGCCGCCTCGGAAGCCGTCACGGCGACCGGCGCGTTCGGGAAGGAGCCGAAGGTCACGGTCCCGTCCGGGCTCACCACGAAGGGCACGCAGGTCTCGGTCCTGCGCTCGGGCGACGGCCGGGAGATCGAGGACGGCACCCCCGCCCTCATCGAGTACACCCTCGTCGACGGCGCCACGGGCCAGGTCGCGCAGACCAGCGGCTACTCCGGCCAGACCGCCCCGATCACCGCGGGCGCCGAGAACTACGGGCCGCTCGGCACCGCGCTCGAGTGCGCGCACGTGGGCGACCGGCTCGCCGTGGCGCTCCCGAAGAGCGCGCTCAGCGGTGGCGCGTCCGCCAGCGCTCCGTCGGGCAAGGAGGAGGACGCGGTCGTCGCGATCGTCGACGTCCGTCGCGCCTTCGACGCCCGCGCGACCGGCACGCCGCAGCTCGCCGGTGACGGCATGCCCGCCGTCGTCCTCGCGCCGTCCGGTGCCCCCGGCATCACCATCCCGTCCTGGAGTGCGCCGAAGGACGACGCACTCCACCTGCTCCGCAAGGGGTCGGGGGCGAAGCTCACCGCGAATGACACCGCGGTCGTCAAGTACACGGCCGTCTCCTGGGCCGGCAGCACCGGCGACTCGTCGGTCGTCGGGTCGAGCTGGACCGACGGCTCGGGCGCACAGACCATCCCGCTGGCGAAGGGCCAGGTCATCGACGGCGTCCGCGACGCCCTCCTCGGCCACCGCGTCGGCGACCAGGTCCTGGCGATCGTGCACCAGCAGGGCCAGGCCACCGCGTACGTCATCGACGTGCTCGGGAAGATGCCGGCCTGAGGCCTGTCGGACCGTCCACCGACCGCGGCGCGGGTGCACTCCGGTGCATCCGCGCTGCCGTAGGATCGGGCTCGTGCCAGCGACCCGAGCCCCCCGCGTGCCCGCCGAGGAGCGGCTCTTCAGCCTCGTGCTCGCGCTGCTCTCGACGGAGTCGGGGCTGACCAAGGCGGAGATCCTGGCCAACGTCCAGGGCTACCGCCAGCGCTGGACCGCCGGTGGCGACAACGCCTCGCTGGAGCGGCAGTTCGAGCGCGACAAGGACGACGTCCGCGAGCTCGGCATCCCGCTCGAGACGATCGAGACCCCGGGCGCCGCCGGCAACAACCAGACGCTGCGCTACCGGATCCCGAAGGGCGAGTACGACCTGCCGCTCGACGTCCGCTTCACGCCGGACGAGTCCGCCCTGCTGTCCCTCGCCGCGATGGCCTGGCGCGAGGGCGCGCTGTCCACGGACTCCCGCCGCGCACTGCTCAAGGTGCGCTCGGCCGGCGCCGACGAGGGCGACGCGACGACCGCGGCGCACCCCACCGACATCGCCGCCTACGCGCCGCGGCTCCGGGCGCGCGACGCCGCGTTCGAGCCGCTGCGCTCGGCGCTCGACCGTGCCGCGGCGGTGCGCTTCGACTACATCACCCCGGGTGAGCACGAGCCGCGTCGCCGGGAGCTCGCCCCGCTGGCCCTCGTGCAGCACGGCGGTCGCTGGATGCTCGCGGCGCACGAGTTCGCCACCGGCGGCACGAAGAACTACCTGCTGTCCCGGATCGTCGGACCGGTCTCGGCGTACGAGGCCGGCCGGCACCCGGCGCCAGCGGGCGCGGGGGAGCGTGCGCTGGCCGAGCTCGACCGGGTCTGGTCCGAGCGCTCCGCGCGGATCGCCGTCGTCCCGGGCTCGGACGCCGAACGACGGCTGCAGCGGCGTCGCGGCACCGAGGTCGACTCCGACGGGGTCCTCGTCCTGCACCACGTCGACCCGCAGATCCTCGCCGAGGAGCTCGCGGCGTTCGGGCCGGAGGTCCGCGTGCTCGAGCCGGCCGCCCTGCGCGACCGGGTCGTCGCCCGGCTGCGCGGGCTCGTCGCCGACCACGCGGACCACACCGGCGACGACACCGCCGCGGCGGGCACCGAGCGGACCGGAGGCGCACGTGGCTGACCAGCAACCCCTGCAGGCGCAGGACAAGCTCGCCTTCCTGCTCGTGCTGGTGCCGTACCTCATCGACCACGAGCGCGTCTCGGTCGCCGAGGCGGCCCGGCACTTCGGCGTGCCGGAGCAGCGGATCCGTCGCGCGGTGGAACTCATCGCGGTGTCCGGCGTACCCGGCGAGACGATGCAGTACCAGCACGGCGACCTCTTCGACATCGCCTGGGACGACTTCGAGCAGAACGACATGATCGTGCTGACGAACCTGGTGGCGATCGACGACTCCCCGCGGCTCTCCGCGCGCGAGGCCTCGGCGCTCATCGCCGGCCTGCAGTACCTGTCCGCCCTGCCGGAGGCCGCCGACCGCGACGCGATCCGGGCGCTGATGGCGAAGCTCTCCCGCGGCGCCGGCGGTGCCGCGTCGAACGTGGCCGTCGGCCAGGACCTCCACGACGCCGCGCTCACCACGATCCGCAGCGCCGTCGCGGGCGGCCGCGGGCTGGCGTTCGAGTACGTCGGCCCCCGCACGCAGGGCGGGACCCGACGGGTCGACCCGCTGCGCGTCGAGTCGATCGACACCGACTGGTACCTGCGTGCGTGGGACCTGGACCGGCAGGCACTCCGGACGTTCCGACTCGACCGCATGTCGAACGTGCGCGTGGACGAGCGGGCCGCCGAGAAGACGATCGACGACGTCGTGCTCCCGGACACCCTGTTCCAGCAGTCCGGCGGTGACGTCATCGTCACGGTCGAGCTCGACTGCTCGTCGCTGCCGCTCGTGGCCGACTACCTCGCCGACACGGCCGACGCCGAGGACGCCGACGGCCGCGTGCGCATCCGCCTCGCCGCGTCGAACGGCTTCGACGGGGTGGTGCGCCTGGTCGCGGGCCTGCCCGGTCGAGCCGTCGTCATCGACCCGCCGGCCGCACGCGCCGCGGTGCGGGCCTTCGCCGAGGCGGCTCTCGCCGCCGAGTGAGGCGGCTCCCGCCACCGGGTCCAGCGCCCTCCGCGTCGCCGTCCGCGTCGCTGCGGGTGACCCGACGGCGGACGGGAGGCGCGGGTCGGGCTCGCCCCGCGCCTCCAGTCCGGACACGGGCTGTGCGTCCGTCCACCGCGGTGAGTCTGTCGGTGCCGGTCCCGTAAGATCGGTCCATGGCTTCGACGACCGCGAGCGGGCGAGCGGAGCGGCCCGGTCGTCCGAAGAAGGACACCGAGGGCCGCATGTCGCTCGGGCAGCACCTCATCGAGCTGCGCAACCGCCTGTTCAAGGCCGTCCTCGCGGTCGTCGTGTGCGCGATCGGCGGTTGGTTCCTCACGCCGTTCGTCCTCGACGCACTGCGGGCGCCGGTCACGCAGCTGGCCGAGGTCGGCGGGCACACCGCCGAGCTGAACTTCCCGATGATCACCGGGGCGTTCGACCTGCGCCTGCAGATCGCCATCACCATCGGTGTCGTCATCGCGAGCCCGGTCTGGCTGTACCAGGTCTGGGCCTTCATCGTGCCGGCGCTCGTCCGCCGCGAGAAGCAGTACGTCTTCGGATTCCTCGGCACCGCGATCCCGCTGTTCTTCGCCGGCTGCTGGTTCGGCTGGTACGTCCTGCCGCACATCGTCGGGATCCTCGGCAGCTTCGTGTCCAGCCAGGACACCTCGATCGTCGACGCGAAGGCGTACTACGACTTCGTCATCAAGCTCATCGTCGCGGTCGGGATCGCGTTCGTCCTGCCGGTGTTCCTCGTGCTGCTGAACTTCGTCGGCGTGCTCTCGGCGAGCTCGATCATCAAGAGCTGGCGGGTGGCGATCCTGTGCATCCTGGTGTTCTGCGCGATCGTGACCCCGTCGGCGGACGTCATCTCGATGTTCCTGCTGGCGGTGCCGATGACGGTGCTCTACGTCGCCGCGTGCATCATCACGTGGTTCCACGACCGCCGGCTCGCGAAGAAGCAGGCGAAGCTCGACGAGGAGTACGGGATCTCATGACGACCGGCCTCAGCCCCGCGGAGCGGTTCCAGGCGGCGAAGGTCCGCAACCGCTCGCGCAACCTCGAGCTCTTCCGGACCGACCTGCGCTTCGACCTCGACCCGTTCCAGATCGCCGCGTGCGACGCGCTCGACCAGGGCCGCAGCGTCCTGGTCGCCGCCCCGACCGGTGCCGGCAAGACGATCGTCGCCGAGTTCGCGATCTGGCTCGCGATGCGCCAGCCCACGGCGAAGGTGTTCTACACGACGCCGATGAAGGCGCTGAGCAACCAGAAGTACGCCGAGCTCGTCGCCGAGTACGGCGAGTCCGAGGTGGGCCTGCTGACCGGGGACACGAACGTCAACCCGCGCGCCCGCGTCGTCGTGATGACCACCGAGGTGCTCCGCAACATGATCTACGCGGACTCCGAGCTGCTCGACGACCTGGCGTGGGTCGTGCTCGACGAGGTGCACTACCTGGCCGACCGGTTCCGCGGGGCCGTGTGGGAAGAGGTCATCCTGCACCTGCCGACCGAGGTCCGGCTCGTGTCGCTCAGCGCGACCGTGTCGAACGCCGAGGAGTTCGGCGACTGGCTGCAGACCGTCCGCGGCGACACCGACGTCATCGTGTCCGAGGACCGTCCGGTGCCGCTCGAGCAGCACGTGCTCGTCGGCACCAAGATGGTCGACCTGTTCGACTCCAGCGGGGCGGCGGCGACGAACCGCGTCAACCCGGAGCTCCTGCGGCTCGTGGGCGGCGGTGCCCGGAGCGAGCGGAACGGCGGTGGACACCGCGGCCGTCGTGGTCGCGGCGGCTACCCGGAGCGCCGGGGTCCGCGCACCGAGAAGATGTACCGCGAGCAGATCGCGAAGGTGCTCGACGAGCGCATGCTGCTGCCCGCGATCTTCTTCGTGTTCAGCCGCAACGGCTGCGACCAGGGCGTCCGCCAGGTGCTCCGCTCCGGCATCTCGCTGACCACGGCCGACGAGCGCAACGAGATCCGCGAGACCGCCGAGTACCACTGCCGCACGCTGCTCGACGAGGACCTCGCCGTGCTCGGCTACTGGGAGTGGCTCGAGGGTCTCGAGCGCGGGGTCGCCGCCCACCACGCCGGACTCCTGCCGGCGTTCAAGGAGGTCGTCGAGGACCTCTTCCGCCGCAAGCTCCTCAAGGTCGTCTTCGCCACCGAGACCCTGGCGCTCGGCGTCAACATGCCGGCGCGCACCGTCGTGCTCGAGAAGCTCGAGAAGTTCAACGGCGAGGCCCGGGTGCCGATCACGCCGGGGGAGTACACGCAGCTCACGGGTCGCGCCGGTCGCCGCGGGATCGACGTCGAGGGGCACTCGGTCATCCAGTGGTCCGACGGGCTCGACCCGCAGGCCGTCGCCTCGCTCGCGAGCCGCCGCACCTACCCGCTCAACTCGTCGTTCAAGCCGACGTACAACATGGCCGTGAACCTCATCGAGCAGTTCGGCCGCCAGCGCACGCGCGAGGTCCTCGAGACGTCGTTCGCGCAGTTCCAGGCGGACCGCTCCGTCGTCGACCTGGCGCGGAAGGTCCGTTCGCAGCAGGAGTCGCTCGACGGGTACCAGCGGGCGATGGAGTGCCACCTCGGCGACTTCACCGAGTACGCCGCCCTCCGTCGCCGCCTGTCCGACCTCGAGCGCACGAACGTGCCCGGCGGTCGCGAGGCCTCGCACGGCGCCCGCCAGGAGCGCCAGGCCGCGATCACGGACGTCCGTCGGCAGATGCAGCGGCACCCGTGCCACGCCTGCCCCGACCGGGAGGCGCACGCCCGCTGGGCCGAGCGCTGGTACAAGCTCAAGCGCGGGCACGACAAGCTCGTGCAGCAGATCCGGTCGCGCACCGGTGCGGTCGCGACGACGTTCGACCGCGTCACCGACGTGCTCCTGCAGCTCGGGTACCTCGTCGTCACCGGCGACGACGAGGCGACGGTCGCCGCGGGCGGTCGGCGCCTGCAGCGCATCTACGGGGAGCGCGACCTGCTCGTCGCGGAGTGCCTCGAGGCCGGTGTCTGGAAGGACCTCACCCCCGCGCAGCTCGCCGCGATGGCCGCCACGATCGTCTACCAGCCCCGCCGCGAGGACGCGCCCGGCACCGAGCACGCCCTGCCGCGCGGGGCGTTCCGGCCGGCCCTCGACGAGACCCTGACGATCTGGGCCCGCCTCGACGACATCGAACGCGACGCCCGGCTCGCGGGGTCGCAGCCGCCGACCCCGGCCATGTCGGTGGGCATGTTCCGCTGGGCGTCCGGCTCGGCGCTCGACGACGTCCTGCGCACGCTCGACATGCCCGCCGGCGACTTCGTCCGCTGGTCGAAGCAGGTCATCGACCTGCTCGACCAGGTCCGGAACGCCGGCGACGACGACCTCGCCCAGACCGCCCGACGAGCGACGGACGCGGTCCGCCGCGGCATCGTCGCCTACGCGACGGTCTGACGGGAGGAACAGTGGCGGTCCTCGAGGCGGCGGTGCGCCCGCAGGTCGGTCGGCCGGACCCGGTGCGGGCCGCCGAGTTCGCGGCACTGCCACTGCGGACCGCCTTTCCACTCGCCGTCGTCGGCGGACTGCTGTTCGCGCTCGCCTTCCCGTCTCCGGGCTGGTGGTTCCTCGCCTACCCGGCCACGGCGTGCATGCTCCTCGCGTCGATGGGCCAGAGCGCCCGACGGGCCGCCTGGCTCGGCTACGTCGCCGGTGCGGCCTTCTGGCTGCCGGCGATCTCATGGGCGGGCCGGTACCTCGGGCCGGTCCCGTGGCTCGCGCTCGCACTCGTCGAGGCCGCGTACTTCGCCCTCGGCAGCGTGGCGATCGCCCTCGCGTACCGCTGGGTCGCCCGCGTGCTGCCCGCGACCGCCTGGCGGGTGTGGGGCCTCCCGGCCGTCGTCGCCGGACTCTGGACCGGACGCGAGTGGTTCTCCGGGAGCTGGCCGTACGAGGGGTTCGCCTGGGGACGCGTCGGTCTGTCCCAGTCGCAGGGCCCGTTCACACACCTCGCCGCGTACGTCGGCGTGCTCGGCGTGAGCTTCCTCGTGGTCTACTGCGTCGCCGTCGTGGTCTCGCTGGCGATCGTCGTCCCGCACGCGCCCGGCACGGTGCTCCGGGCGCCGGTCCGCGTCGCGACCGCCGGCCTGCTCGTCGCCGTGGTCCTCGCGGTGCCCGCGTGGCCGACCCGCATCGACGGCAGCATCCGCGTCGAGGCGGTGCAGGGCAACGGTCCGGCCGGGTACTTCGACCGCGCGCAGCCGGGCGAGGTGCTCAGCGCGCAGGTCGCAGCGACCGACGTCGGGGCGGAGGGCGTGGACCTCGTGGTGTGGCCCGAGGCCGCCGCCGAGGCCGATCCCCGACGGTTCCCGGCGGTCGCCGGCGCGCTCGACTCGGTCGTCGACACGATCGGCGCGCCGCTCGTCGCCGGTGCGATCACGCAGACCCCGTCCGGCGTCCTGCACAACACGTCGTTCGTCTGGACCCGCGACGGGTGGCAGTCGTCCTACGACAAGAAGCGCCCCGTGCCGTTCGGCGAGTACGTGCCCGACCGGTGGTTCTTCTCGAAGCTCGCACCGTCGCTCATCGGGCTGCTGCAGCGCGACTACACGCCGGGGACGAAGCCGAACGTGCTCGACGTCGCGGGCATCCGCGCCGGGATCGCGGTCTGCTTCGACATCGTCGACGACGGGCTCACCGCGGACATGGCGCGCGGGGGAGCGCAGGTCATCCTCGCGCAGACGAACAACGCCGACTTCTCGGGCACCGACGAGAACCTGCAGCAGCTCGAGATCGCGAGGCTGCGGGCCGTCGAGACCAGTCGGTCGCTCGTCAACATCTCCACGGTCGGCGCGTCACAGGTGATCGACCCGACGGGGCGAACCATCGACCGCATCCCGGAGTACACGGCGACGTCGATGATCACGGACGTGCCGCTCGGCACCGGGACCACCCCGGCCACGGTCGTCTCCGGGTCCGTGACCCTCCTCGTCTCGCTCGGCTCGCTCCTGGTGCTGCTGGCCTGCGCACCGTGGACCCGCCGGTCACGCCGCTCGGCGCGCCGCACTTCCTGAACGGCGCCACCTCCCACTGGGAACGCTCTGTGAATGCGCCCAACCGGGATTCCCGGCGCGTGGGAGGGTGTTGAGGAGGGCAGACGAGCGAGAGGAGCACACACATGGCTGATCGGAGTCTCCGCGGGATGCGGCTCGGGAGCCAGAGTCTCCAGAGCGAGGAGGGCGTCGAGCTCTCCGACCGCAAGCGCGCGGTGTACCAGACCGACTCGGGGGAGACGTTCGACATCGTCTTCTCGGCCGAGGCGGACGTGCCGCAGACCTGGTCCGAGCCCCGGACCGGGCGCGAAGGACGGCTGCTGGGCGACGACGGGATCCCCGTCGAGGTCGCTGCCGAGGACGTCAAGGCGCCGAGGACCCACTGGGACATGCTGCTCGAGCGGCGGTCGCGGGAGGAACTCGAGGAACTGCTGCAGGAACGGCTCCAGTTCCTCCGCGCACGACGCGGCGCCTAGGACACACGCACACGAACGACGACGCCCGCCCCGGATCCGGGGCGGGCGTCGTCGTGTTCCTGCGATCTCGGGGGGGACTACCCGCGACGGTCCTCGTCGCCGAGCGCCGTCTGCGATGCCTCGTCGGCTGCGGCGAGGTGCTCGTCCACGCTCCGGTTCGACTCGGCGAGCCGCTCGTCGAGCGCGGCGTCCGGCACGATGTCCGCGGCGGTCGCCTCCGACCGCGGGTTCGTCGCCGCGGCACCGTCCACGGTCGTGGTGTTCGCGAGGCTCTCGTTCGCGAGCTTCGAGATCCGCGACAGGAAGTCCGTCCCGCCGTCAGCGCCGGCGACCGGGCCGCTGCCGGAGCGTCCGCCGGTGAAGCCCCGCGCGATGCCGGTCAGCGCCTCGGTGAACTCGCTCGGGATCATCCAGAGCTTGTTCGCGCTGCCCTCGGCGATCTTCGGCAGGGTCTGCAGGTACTGGTACGAGAGCAGCTTGTCGTCCGGGTCGCCGGTGTGGATGGCGTCGAAGACGGTGGCGATCGCCTGCGCCTCGCCCTCGGCGCGGAGCACCTGGGCCTTCGCGTCACCCTCGGCCGCGAGGATCGCCGCCTGCCGCTGTCCCTCGGCCTCGAGGATCTGGGACTGCTTCGTGCCCTCCGCCTGCAGGATCGCGGCACGACGGCTGCGCTCGGCTCGGAGCTGCTGCTCCATGGCGTCCTGGATCGACACGGGCGGCTCGATGGCCTTGAGCTCGACACGGCCGACGCGGATGCCCCACTTGCCGGTCGCCTCGTCGAGGACGACACGGAGCTGCCCGTTGATGTTGTCGCGGCTGGTCAGCGCCTCCTCGAGGTTCAGACCACCGACGACGTTGCGGAGCGTGGTCGTCGTGAGCTGCTCGACCGCACCGAGGTAGTTCGCGATCTCGTACGTCGCGGCGCGGGCATCCGTGACCTGGAAGTACACGACGGTGTCGATCGACACCACCAGGTTGTCCTCGGTGATCACCGGCTGCGGCGGGAACGAGACGACCTGCTCGCGCATGTCGAGGAGCGGGCGGAGGCGGTCGATGAACGGTACCAGCAGGTTCAACCCCGGGTTGAGGGTCTTGTGGTACTTGCCGAGTCGTTCGACGATGCCGGCCGTCGCCTGCGGCACGATGCGGATCGCGCGCGACAGGACGACGATCACGAAGATCACGACGACGAGGACGAGGACGAGCAGAGCGATCGTCCCGGCTGAGATGGTCACGAGGTGGCCCTTTCTCCGAGGCGGACGACCGCGGTCGACCCCTCGATCGACTCGACGACCACGGGGGTCCCGAGCGGCGGTGTGCGGACGGGGGAGTCGGCGGTGAGCCGGGCGCTCCAGGTCTCACCGTTCGCGAGACGGACCTGGCCGGGGGAGGACGGGGTGAAGGCCACCGCCACGGTGCCCGGCAGGCCGATGAGCCCGTCGACGTTGGTGCGGTGCGGATCGGCGCTCCGGCCGAGTGCGGCGAGGACCCGCGGTCGGACCACCGAGAGCAGCAGCAGGGCGACCCCGGCGGCGACGATGGTCGAGAGCCACCAGGGCGCTCCGAGCAGGGCCGCGATCAGGCCGCCGGCCGCACCGGCCGCGAGCATGATGAAGATGAAGTCGAGGGTGAAGACCTCGACCACCCCGAGCAGCAGCGTCAGTCCGACCCAGACGACGGTCTGGATCCAGTCGGTGTTCACGCGATCTCCCTCCCTCGCATCGCGCGCTCCGGCGTGCAGCGTCGCGACGGCCGGTCTTCCTGCCCCCAACCTACCGTCCCCCGCCGACGCCGGGCGGGGATGCACCGGCACGGCGCGGGAGCGGTGCGCGCCCGACACCGCCCGGTGTCGACCGGTTGGTAGGCTCGTCCGCGGCCGACCGGCCGGACCCCGACCAGGAGAACACTGTGACGAACCCCCTCGCCCCCGGATCCCTCACCGACAAGCGCGCCCTCGTCACCGGATCGTCGCGCGGCATCGGCGCCGACACGGTCGGCTACCTGGCCGAGGCCGGCGCGAAGGTCGTCGTCAACTACCGGAACAAGGCCCGTCGCGCCGAGCAGATCGCCGAGAAGGTCGTCGCCGACGGCGGTGCCGCCCTGGCGATCGGTGCCGACCTGACCGACCACGACTCCGTGCAGGCCATGGTCGACGCGGTCGTCGCCGAGTGGGGTGGCATCGACCTGCTCGTGCTCAACGCCTCGGGCGGCATGGAGTCCGGCGTCGGCGAGGACTACGCCCTGCGGCTCAACCGCGACGCGCAGGTCGACATGCTGCAGACCGCCGTCCCGCACATGCCCGTCGGATCGCGCGTCGTCTTCGTGACGAGCCACCAGGCCCACTTCGTCGAGACCGCCGAGACGATGGACGAGTACGTCCCGGTGGCCAGGAGCAAGCGTGCGGGGGAGCTGGCCCTGCGCGAGCTGGTGCCGCAGCTCGAGGCCGCCGGCATCGAGTTCGTCGTCGTCTCCGGCGACATGATCGAGGGCACGATCACGGCGACGCTCCTGAACCGCCTGAACCCGGGTGCGATCGAGGGGCGTCGACAGGAGGTCGGCAAGCTCTACAGCGTGTCCGAGTTCGCCGCCGAGATCGCCCTCGCCGCCGTCGAGCCGATCCCGGCCGACCACACGAAGCTCGTCGGCGACGTCAGCGGCTTCACGCAGTAACGTCGACCGGGTGACCGCGCAGCCAGGCCTCCGCCGCTCCTCCCGGATCATCCTGCTCGACCCCGACGACCGTGTGTTCCTCATGGACACACGGTCGCCGTCGTCCGACGGCTCGCACCGCTGGATCACCCCCGGCGGCGGGGTCGACCCGGGGGAGTCGCACCGCGACGCCGCGGTGCGGGAGCTGCGCGAGGAGACCGGCATCGTGATCGACGACCCGGGGGAGTCGGTCTGGTCGTGGGACTTCACCGTCGCGTGGGACCTCGCCGACCACGACCGCGGCCACAGCGAGTTCTACGTCGTCCGCACCCCCGGCTTCACGCTCTCCGACGCCGGGTGGACCGAGGACGAGCGGGTCGACATCCTGGCGTCCCGCTGGTGGACGGCCGACGAGCTCGAAGCCACCGATCAGCCCTTCGAGCCGGTGGAGCTCCCCGGGCTCGTGCGTCGGCACAGCCGCGCCTGACCGCTCGACGACCGGCGGCGCGCCCAGCGAACCTGAACAGGACTCGCGGGAAGCGCATACCTTGTGCTCAGACGGCCGCACGCAACCCGTGCCAGCGGCCCCTGACACGAGGAGCTCCCATGTCCACCAACGGTTACCCGCCGGCACCGAACACCCCCGGCGCCGCTCCCGCGACGAACGGCGGCAACGGGCTGGCCATCGGCTCGCTGGTGCTCGGCATCGTCGGTACCGTGGCTGCGCTGTTCATCCCGATCGTCGGTCTCATCGGCGGCATCGTCGGACTCGTCCTCGGCTTCCTGGCTCGTCGCCGCGGTCAGGCGCGTGGCATGGTCTTGGGCGGCATCATCCTGTCGATCGTCGCCATCGTCCTCGCGGTCATCGGGTTCATCCTCGCAGCCGTGGTCTTCTCGCAGCTGATGCAGAACCAGTAGCGACACCGGACGGGAGGCGCGTGGCGGGGTCGCCACGCGCCTCCCGCGTGTCCGTGGCCGGGTCGCGCACCCGGTGGCCGGTCTCCGAGACCGCCCGGACCGACGGCGAGTAGCGTCCGCGCCATGAGCTACAGCCAGCCGGACCCCGCAGAAGAGACCACCCAGGCCGAAGCGCCCGAGCAGCCGGACACCGACCGCGCGAACGTCGAGGAGGACGGCCGCGAGCAGGCCGCCCTCGAGATCGACGCCGACGACGTGCCCACCGGCGACGAGACGCCCGAACACTGACGGGACGGCCGTCGCACCGAACCGCTCGGTCGCACAGAACCACGGAGACGACGTCGAACCAGCCCACCGTGCTGGTTCGACGTCGTCTTCGTGGTTCGTCCCGTCTGTCCAGCAGTGAGGCCCGAGCGCCGATAATGCATATTATGTCAACTCAACCCGGTATTATCCAACCAGACGCAAGATCCTGGCCTCGAGCCACTCCGACCACTGGCCCGAGCCACCTTTGCTCGTCTACGGGCATATTTGGGGCGCTCGCTCCCTGCGGGCGGGCCACGCGACTCGCCGCGCGAAGTCTAGACGCGCCGATCCGAACCCACTGCTTGCGCGGATCCTTCAGCTGATGCATGATTCTCGCGTCTAGTGAAAGGATCGGAATGACTGTTGACGACCGGGGCCTGTTCGTCGTAGACCCTCACCGACTCCCCCTTCTCCGCCCTGATGCGCAGACGTTCGAGGAGATGCTGCATGGTTTCCGAAATCAGCAGCTTGCCCGGAGCCTCGCCCTCAAGACGGTTGAGCAGCGCGAACGGTTGGTGCGGATCTTCGTCGATCACGCTGGCACGTACCCGTGGGACTGGACGCTGCAGTCAGTCGATGAGTTCTTCGCCGATCGTCGATCGGTTCACCACAACCTCCACACCACAATCCGTAGCTACCAAAACGCGCTGAAGCTCTTCTGCGACTACGTTTGCGACCCTGGCTATGGGTGGGTCGAACGCTGCCTTGAGCTCTTCGGGACTCATCCCGTACGAGTGATCAACGACTGGAACACCGCGCGCCATGTGCAGGACGTCGAGCACGGTGGAGGTAGGCGCGCGTTCACTCGAGGCGAGCTCCAATCCCTCTTCGACGTGGCGGATGACGACGCCGACCGAATCGCGCGTCTTGGGCGCAAGGGGTGGATGACGGCGTTCCGTGACGCCACCGTGCTGAAGACTGCCTATATGTTCGGACTCCGCATCAACGAGGTCCGCCACCTGCAGACCGTCGATTTCACCAGGAACCCCTACGCGCCGGAGTTCGGCAAATACGGGCACCTCAACGTGCGCTTTGGCAAAGCCATGAAGGGCAGCGGTTACAAGCAACGAAACGTGCTCGCGGTCCTGCCTTGGGGGTCTGAGATTCTCTCCGAATGGGTAGAGCGAAGTGCTCGGTTCCGCGGCGAGTCGCTCGACCTCTTCCCCACTGAGCGATCAACGCTTGTCTCGGAGGCGACGCTGCAGTCCAAGTTCCGCCGGGTCCGCGCCGAGATTGGACTTGGCGAGGAAGTCACGTTCCACTCCCTGCGACGCTCATACATCACACATTTGATCGAAGACGGTTTCGATGCGCTGTTCGTGCAGCAGCAGGTCGGACACGAATACGCTTCGACCACGGCGATCTACACCGGCGTCTCGAGCGACTACCGAACGTCCACGTTGCGGGCTGTGCTGGACGGCATGATGGGAGATGCCCTTCAAACGACGACGGGAAGCTCATGAGACGCGACACCGATTACACCTGGCACCTTGCCGAGCTGATGGCACGCAACGGCATGCACAACTCCACGGACCTCGCGCCCCATCTCGTTGAACGGGGCATCAACCTGTCCGCAGCCCAGATCTGGCGCCTGGTTAAGCAGCGCCCCGAGCGCATCTCCATGCCTGTCCTCGCCGCAATCTGCGACGTGTTCAAGTGCACGCCCGCGGACCTGATAACCGTCACCGCGGTGGATGCGGCGCTGACGAAGGCCGTCAACGCGGCGCCGCGGTACGACGCACCCGACGCGAAGGCCCGACCGCGGCGGGCGCGGGTGACCCGAGATGACTGAACCCCCTGCTCCTCGTCGAGGTCGTGGAAGACCTCGAGCGGCGGGCGCCGTCGACTGCCCTCGATGCCACGAGATGGTGCCGCGGGTGAAGTACTCGTTTCCCGAAGGGCGGATCTGTGGCCGCTGCTTCGACGAGGCGATACATACGTCCGGACGCTGCGCCAGGTGCGGCATCGCCCGGCTTCTCCCCGGGCGAGACAGTCGAGGCGCAGCAATCTGCGGTGACTGCGCAGGGATTCGCATGTCGTTCCGATGTGGCACGTGCGGCGAGGAAGGGGCCCTGAAGCGAGCCGGGCAGTGCGAGAGGTGCGTGAACCGAGTCGATCTGAGCGAATACCTCCGGCTCGACCGTCCCGCGGCAGACCCGGCCCTAGACCGTCTTCGCGACCGGCTTTTGAGTGCGGACCGGCAGGCAAGTATTTACCAATGGCTTCGGTTGAAGCGGCCCCGGGATTTGTTGCACGCGCTCGGATCGGGAGAATTGCCCCTAACGCACGAATCGTTCGATGCGCTCCCTCAAAACGCTGCCGTCCGGCACATGCGCGCTCTTCTGGTCGACGTGGACGCACTCCCCCGGCGTGACGAACCCCTTGCGCAGTTCGAGATGTGGATCACGTCGAAGATCGCGTCCATTGACGACAAGACAGCACGGGATGCCGTGGACCGGTTCGCTCGATGGCACCACTTGAAACGGCTGCGCGCAGGGACGGAACGATGGGATAGCCAGCGAAGCGTGCATAACGCGAAGCAGGAGATCACGGTCGCAGTCGACTTCGTCGGGTGGATTTCTAGCCGGGGCATGCCCCTGGCTCAGTGCAGTCAGGCCGATGTCGACGAGTGGCTCGTTACCGGGGCCACGACACGCTACACCGTTCGCCAGTTCCTGCTGTTCGCCTCACGCGCTCAAGACACGGTCCCTCTCGACGTCCCCCGCCGGCCTGCTCGGAGCACGCGCCGGATTAGTCAGCAAGAGCGCCTTGCCGCCATCGGCTCGTTCCTGCAAGATGAAACGGTCACCCCGGCCGATCGCGTGGCGATGTTACTTCTGCTCGTCTTCGCGCAACCCGTCGCGCGGATCGTCGAGTTCCCTCTGACAGTCATCCGAGAACTGGACGACTCGAGACTAGTTCTCGAGGTCGTCTCCGATCAGGTCCCCATCCCCGAACCGTTTGCAAGCCTTGTCCGCGATCACCTCGCGGCGCGATCACGAGATCGGACGGGGAACGTGGCTCGGAATCCGTTCCTGTTTCCCGGAACCCGTGCCGGCTCGCATGTGACGCAGAACCACCTCCGCACTGTCATCGCCGGCCTTGGCGTGAATGTTCTCGCGGCAAAGAACGGCGCTCTGGACGAGCTCGTCGCGGCGATGCCTGCTCCTATGGTCGCCGATGCGCTGGGGTTCAGTTACACCGCCCTTGGGCAGCACGAGCGCTACCGTGGCTCACAGTACGAACGGTACGTCTCCGCGCGACAGGGCCTAGAGGCACGGCGCCCGCGTCGGTGAACGGCGCCGAAGTCACGCGTTGATCGAGGCGCGGAGTTTCCGGGCGCGCCTGTCAAACGGCACCTTGCCTCCCTCGAGATGATGCAGCGCAAGCGTATTGACGTCGTGCCGTTCCAGCGATCCGCGAGCTTCGACCTCACCTCGCGTGGCCGTCGCTTTCATGGTCACCAGTTGCTCCGCGTCCGCGCTGACCACGAGTCCTGCGCTTCGGGTGGCGAACAAGTACTGGCGGGTGCCTCGGAGATCGCGGAGCCGATCGACAAGGTAGTCCTCGATCCATGGCGCGTGAAGGGCATCCTCGGGTTGGTCAACAAGAACGGGCGTGTCACCGTCAGCAAGGAGGATGACCAAGACCGCGGTGCATTTTTGGCCGTGGGAGAGGTGTTCGATTGGAACGTAGTCGTCGCCTTCGGGCTTCTTGAATTTAACGTCTAGCTTGTCGGGGAGATCGACGATCTGCATTGCCAGGAGCTCCGACCATAGCGCCTTGTCGGCGATATTAGTCTGCAGTCGGGCAATGTCGGTGGCGTTAACGCCGTCTGGGAGCGGCCCCAGCAGTGAATGGTCGCCGGACCAGATCGCCCGAGCGAGCGAATACGGGTGGATCTTCTCGGAGATGGTGTCGAGGACTGGCCCCTGGAGATGCGACCCGACCTTGATCTCTTCCAAGCGGGCGCGGTACTCGGTGCGATCGGATCCGTTCGGCACGTCCAGCTTGACGATCCCGGCGGTTTCCTTGTTCAGTACCTTGACGCGGCGGCGGCGCAGGTCACGTCGGTCATCACGGGCACCCTTCAGCTGCGTGAGGAGTCCTTCTCGCTCGACCAAGAGTCGGGTCAGTTCCGGTGCCGCGGAGTCGCTGAGGTCCTTGGCTGCGCTGTTCGCCAGCGTGAGCGCCGCCTGCACGGCCTGCAGCTCGGCCAAGAGGCTCGCCATGGTGCTTTGACCGGACTGTGCGAGCCGCTCCTGGAGCGTGTTCTCGAATGCGGCATAAGACCCGTCCAGTTCTTGCCGGACGGCGATGAGTTCGTCTAGCAGCGCCCTCCGCGCGGAGGCAGTATCACTCCTGGCGCGTGTGATCGTAGTTTTGAATGCGGCTTGTTTCTGAGTCAACCTTTGGAAGGCTGCTTCGTGACCGTCGATTCGTGCGGCGGGTACCACCGGTGGGTCCGGGAGTTGGAGACTCCAGCCGTCGATCTCCGTGCGAAACGCAGACAGGTCAGAGCGCTCACTGGACCACTCTCGCTGCTCGTTGACAAGATCTTGATCGAAGAAACCGGAGAGTTCACTCTCGCGTGTAGTCAGGGTCGGGGCTGTCGACGACTTTTTGCCGAGGTCTTCGTACCGCTTCCGTGACTCGACGAGGTCCGTCGCGTTGGCGGCGAGGGCGGCCTCGGCAGCTTCGATTCGGCTGTCGATCTCGACGAGATCGATGTGCGCATCAACGAGTCCGACACGCCCCACGGGTTGGCGGGAGTACTCAAGGATCTCGCCCTGAGAGAAGGCGGCGATCGGCAGGATGAGAGCCGGGCCGCGTTCGATGGCAACCCACTCATCCCCCAGCCGTTGTGCGACTTCTGGCGCGGACGGCGTGGCGGTGAGCCGTCTACTGAACCGGTACGTCTCACCTCCCACGGACGCGGTCACAAGCACCGTCGTTCCGACACCGAGAGCGAGCGAGAGGCGGAGGTCGACTTCTTCGCGGATGGCGGCAAACGCCGCGGCGTCCACCTGCTGGTCGACGGCGAAGCGGATGCTCTCAAGTACAAGGGACTTCCCGGCGCCCGTACCTCCGAGCAGACAGTTCAGGTCTGGGCTCAGGTCGATGATCGTACCGCCGAGAAAGCCGGCGGTGATCTCCACCCGCTCGATGGTCGGGTGCCCCTCCGACGCGGTTGGGTCGACCGTACGGATTCGCAGTCCCGGGTCTTCGAGTGCGTAGCGAACGCCGAGGAGATCCGGGCGGGCCGCTTTGTACCAGGTGCGACGGTGCCCGATTCCCGAGAGCGCGTGGTGGCCCAGTTCGGCGCTGAAAGTGTCAGAGTGCCGCACCATTGCTGGCGTACGGCTGTCGCCGAGTTTGGCCACGACCGTCGCCACCGTCTCGGCGCGAACGTATTCGAATCCGGCGATGTGGGGGTGCGCGAGGAGCTCATTCACATAGGTCTGTACCTGCTGGCGTAGCAGGCCGCGCTCTTTGTCAATGTGGGCCGCGATCGCGAGACCGTTCGCGGCCTCAATCTGCGTTGCGCACTCCCCCATCCCGTACGCCGCGGTCACGTTAGTTGCGCCGAAGTCGCCGCGGCTGATGCCGAGCTTGAGGAGAACGTCCTCAATCTGCTGAGCGGGGGTGCCCTCTTCCCAGATCCCGAGCAGGTGTCCCTCGCGAGTGCTGAGCTCAACCCCGGGGAGGACAACGAGAGGTGTGTCGCGCGCGGCATCGGATATGCGATCACACCACGCGGCGGTGTTGTGGTCTGTCACGGCGATCGCTGCGAGTCCCTGGTCGAGCGCCGCCTGAACGACATCTTCCGGAGTGCCGTAGTGCGCGTCGTCGGCGTCTTGCGAGCCAGGGGTGTGGACGTGAAGGTCGACAGCCCAGAATCGGGCCCAGCTCTCGTCGACGTGCTCCGTCATGATGTTCTCCCCCAGTTCGGTGCGCTTGAGTGCTCAAACCGCTTCTTTATCCCCCTAAACGAGGACTTCCTAAGTAGAGCACGAACCTGGCGGGAACGACAAGTCCGAAACTACTGTCGGTGCTTCAACCGGATGGCTACTCGCCCGAGGAAATGGTCCTCCCTGATGACATGAACCATCTGCAAGGCGGAAGATGACACGACGATCAGATCGACGCCATGAGGTTCCCGCCTACCTACCTGCGCCGACGTTTGTGCCAATACTGGAGCACTCAGCGCTTTCACCCTCGGCCTGAGCTTCGACGGCGATGCACATCTCGAATCCCTGCGGATTTCGAAAGATGTTGTGCACGGCGCAGGATCAGCTCGTTGCCCGCTTCGGATCTGGTTTCTTCGAGTCTTTTACTCGACCGGTCCCGAGAGATCAATAACTCAGGCGCACTCGCTCACTCGGCTGGCCAGCTAGAGAATGAGTCAGGTCGCCCGCCGAGTGTCTTATCCACCTGACAAAGGACCTGTCCTCAAATTCGGAGGTGAACATATTAGTTGACGGCCCCGCCGGTGTTCCTCAATGCAACTGACTACGCGGCGGCGTGACCGCTACGCACCTTGGTGCTCGCATAGAGTGATTCACCCCTACTCTGCATCAAGAGAGCCCAGCGCTCAGGTCGTCTCGCCGAACTGCGCGTCGTCGATGCTCAATACTGACTCCGTCAGTGAACAGGTTGATGAGGACCAGTAGATAAGCCTCGTACCATGCATCTGCGATCTGTTCAGCGCGGCGGATGCGCTGGAGATCCTGCTCGGCGAAGCTGATGAGCTCGGGATGTTCGTCTTCGTCGACCGGTTCGTAGGTGGCAGCATCCAACCATCGACGTTCGTCTGCTTGCCAGATCAGGCCAACCCAGTCGTCTTCTTCGCCGGACAGGGGCTCAAAGTCGAACTGCCAGTTGTCAGCCCATGCCTTTCCAGTCGAGCAAGCGGCGTAGCCGTCGGGTTGCGGCGTCTCGTCCGGAATTGGTTCGTGGGGGTACCGCATGATCGTGTTTCCGTATGCCGCGTAAAACAGGACCTCACCGGTCAGCAGGGCGTCGACAACCGATTGATGTTTACCTCTGCTGGCGAGGTCGCCGCGGAACATCCATAGCGCCGTGTCCGCTTGCTTCTGCCAGTGGTCCCATGCCTCCTCGGGCCCCGGCAGTGTCTCGCCGGGTGGCTCGATCGTCCACGTGGTTCGGTTCCCGAGGACCCATGTCAGAGTGGCCCGTTGAGTCGCATCGGGTTGGAACCGCAACGTCTCTGGCCCGTTCTCCTCGCCGGCGACGGTCAGGCGGGGAGCGTTGAAGTGACGGCGGACTGCAGAGTGGTCGACCTGATGCGATGGCCATTGATAGCGGATCTCTAGCACTACCGTGGCCACGCGAACCTCCCGCGACGTCGTACTGGTCGCTGACTCAGCGTCCCGTCTCTGTGGACGGGCACGGTAGTAGTGATCGCCGCCAGGGTCCCACGCCTTAGCGCTTTGCTGGACGCAAGTTTCGATCGTTCGATCAGAATTGGATGTAGCCGTTCCAAGCTGCCTTTGCCTTTGCTTCGTCCTCACCGAAGATGTCAGGGTCAACTGGGAAGTGCTCGTTCCGGAAGTGGTCCAGCTCCAGCTGCGCACGATCTCGGAGTGTCGCTCGGTCCTCGTCAGGATGTCCCAGAGCAAGCATGGCGATGCGCCGCTCGATGACGGCATCCCACAGTTGTCGTCGGCTGACTTCCGCGATCAGTTGCGAAGCAACGAGCATCGAGTTGAACTCAAGCGACCCAGCGAATCGGTCCATCAAGGTGACGAGGTCCCTGTCCTTCACCTCGGTGAACACCTTCGGCTGCTTGCGTTGCTCCTCCATCATCCAACGGATCTGTGCACGGGCGTCCGCGATTGGGTTGGATTCTTGCTCGTCGGTCATGTCTTCATCCTCACCGTGCGGAGGCTTCGTCGCGAGGCGAGTTTGGTGATCAGCGGGTGGGTGAGGTGAGCAGTGCCGCGACCGACTCGAGGGCACCGGGGACGAGGGAGAAGTAGGCCCAAGTGCCGCGCTTCTCCCGGTGCAGGATGCCGGCGTCGACGAGCACCTTGAGGTGGTGCGACACGGTCGGCTGAGACAGCCCGAGCGGTTCCTGCAGGTCGCAGACGCATGCTTCCGCACCCTCGTGCGCGGCCACCATTGAGATCAGTCGGAGCCGCGCCGGGTCCGCGATCGCCTTCAACGACTTCGCCAGGACTTCCGCGGACTCCTGCGTCATCGCTTCGGTGGTGACGGGCGAGCAGCATGCGGTGACGTCCTGGATGGGGAGCAGCTCGATCGTCGTCATCACCCCATCATCCCACGTCCTTCGATGCACGTCTATATTTGCGCTCATCGATATCGACGTGCTTCGATGTCCCTGCTCGCCTTCCGATCGATCTGTAGAGGACCGACCCGATGACTCACCTTGTTGCCGTTGGTGGCAGTGACGCCGGCATTGCCGCGACGCTGCGCGCCCGTGAGCTCGACCCGTCGACCGATGTGACCGTGGTCCTCGCCGACGAGTTCCCGAACTTCTCCATCTGTGGCATCCCCTACTGGGTCTCCGGCGACGTCGCCACGGAAGCGTCCCTCGCGCACCGCACCCGCGCCGACCTCGAAGCCGCCGGGATTACTGTCCGCTCCTCGACGTGGGCTTCCGCCGTCGACATCGACCGCCGGCTGCTGAGTGTCACCGGCCCGGCCGGCGATGAGCAGATCGGGTACGACGAGCTGCTGATCGGGACCGGTGCGGAGCCGGTCCGCCCGGCCGGGATCCCGTTCGGTGAGCCCGGGATTCACCTGCTGCACTCGATGACCGACGCCGAGCAGGTCGTCGCCGCCTTGGAGCTCCTGCCGGCCGGAAGCCGCGTCGCGGTCGTCGGCGCCGGCTACATCGGCCTCGAGATGACCGAGGGGCTCGTCGCCCGCGGCTTCGACACGACGCTGATTCAGCGCAAACCGGAAGTGCTCTCCACCCTCGACCCGGAACTCGGGTCCCTAGTCACCGAGGAGGTCCGTCGGCACGGCGCGACGGTGCTGACCGGTGCGACCGTCACCGGAATCACCCCCGCTGGCGGCGGGCAGTGGAGCGTCGCGACTATCTCCACGTCTGGTGACGCAGCCGGAACGTTCGCGCTCGTGGTGGTCTGCGTCGGGGTGCGGCCGGTGACGGATCTCGCGGCCGCGGCAGGCGCGCAGCTCGGCCAGGCCGGCGCGATCGTCGTCGACGAGCAGATGCGTACCGGGGTGCCGCACGTGTGGGCAGCGGGTGACTGCGTCGTGACACACCACCGCTTTCTCGGGACGACCTGGCTGCCGCTCGGGACGACCGCGCACAAGCAGGGACGCGTCGCCGGGGAGAACATGCTCGGCGGGTCCCGGACCTTTGCAGGCTCGGTGGGGACGCAGGTGGTGAAGGTGTTCGACCTCGTCGCCGCCCGCACCGGCCTCCGCCACCACGAAACCGCCCCGCTGGACGTGTCGCCGCTGACGCGTGTGACGGTCGCGGACGACCACAAGCGGTACTACCCGGGTGCGGTGCCGTTGACGATCAGCGTCACCGGCGACCACACGTCCGGACGGCTCCTTGGGGCGCAGATTGTCGGGGAACGCACCGCGGAGATCAGCAAGCGGATCGACACGTTCGCCACCGCCCTGCACGCCGGCCTGTCGGTCGACGACGTCATCGACTTGGACCTCAGCTACACGCCGCCGCTCGGGTCCCCGTGGGATGCCGTGCAGGTCGCCGCGCAGGGCTGGGAACGCGCCGTAGCGAACCAGGCCGGGGTGGGCGTCTGATGGTGCTGGCGGTCGTCGCGGCGGCGATCTTTGTCGCGACGCTCGTGGTGGTGATCTGGCAGCCCAAGGGCTTTCCGATCGGCTACACCGCGCTCATCGGCGCGGTCATCGCCCTTGCGACCACGGTCGTGGGGCTCGGTGATGTGCCGACGGTGGTCGGGATCGTGTGGAACTCGACGCTGACGTTCGTCGCGGTGGTGCTGATCTCGTTGATCCTCGATGAGGCCGGGTTCTTCGAGTGGGCCGCGCTCCACGTGGCCAGGTGGGGTCGCGGGAACGGTCGGCTGCTGTTCGTGCTGATCGTCGGCCTCGGTGCGGTCATCGCGGCCGTGTTCGCCAACGACGGGGCCGCGCTGATCCTCACCCCGATCGTTGTCGGGATGCTTCGCGCCTTGAACATGCCGGCGAAGGCTGCGCTAGGGTTCATCCTCGCCACCGGGTTCATCGCCGACACTGGCAGCCTGCCGCTGGTGGTGTCGAACCTGGTCAACATTGTCTCCGCCGACTACTTCGGCATCGGGTTCGCCGAGTACGCCACCGTCATGGTGCCCGTCGGCATCGTGTCCGTGCTGGCGTCCCTCGGGATGCTGCTGGCGTACTTCGGCCGGTCGATCCCGAAGCGGTACGACGTCCTCGCCCTCACCCGGCCCGCCGCCGCGGTGAAGGACCGAGCGACGTTCCGCGTCGGATGGGTGGTCCTCGCCGTGCTGCTGGTCGGCTACTTTGCCGCCGACCCGCTCGGGGTGCCCCTCGCCGCCGTCGCTGGTGTCGGCGCGGTCGTGATCCTTCTCGTCGCTGCCCGGCAACCCGCATTCCTCTTCGCCTGTCAGGCTGCGTCCCCGGTCCTCGTCACGACCGGCGGCACCGCCACCGTCACCGGCGGCAGTGGTGGCACCGTTGGCGGGTCGGGGCGGGTGATTCCGGTGTGGAAGACGATCCGGGAGGCGCCGTGGCAGATCGTGCTGTTCTCGATCGGCATGTACCTCGTCGTGTACGGGCTGCAGAACCAGGGCCTCACCGACTACCTCGCCCGCCTGTTCGACGTGCTCGGGGACCACGGGGTCCTCGTCACCGCGCTCGGGGTCGGGTTCGTGATCGCGATTCTCGCGTCGCTGATGAACAACATGCCGACCGTCCTCATTGCCGCCCTCGCGATCGGCGGAGCCGGCGCGACCGGCCTGACCCACGAGGTGATGATCTACGCCAACGTCATCGGCTCCGACCTGGGCCCGAAGATTACCCCCATCGGGTCGCTGGCGACCCTGCTGTGGTTGCACGTGCTCGACCGGAAGGGCATCCACATCGGCTGGGGGCAGTACTTTCGCACCGGCATCGTGCTCACCGTCCCCGTCCTCGCCGTCACCCTGACAGCCCTCGCCGGCTGGCTCACCCTCATCCGATGACCACGCCTACGCCTACCGAAAGCACCGCCATGACCGCGACGCCCACGATCCTGTTCGTCTGCGTCCACAACGCCGGCCGCTCCCAGATGGCCGCCGGCTACGCCCAGGCCCTCGGCGGTGACCGCGTGCAGGTCCTCTCCGCAGGCAGCGCGCCGAAGGACCAGATCAACCCCGTCGCGATCGAAGCGATGGCGGAGGACGGCATCGACATCGCCTCGAACCAGCCGAAGATCCTCACTACCGACGCCGTCCGCGAGTCCGACGCGGTCATCACGATGGGCTGCGGCGACGCGTGCCCGATCTTCCCCGGCAAGCGGTACGAGGACTGGGACCTCAACGACCCCGCCGGGAAGGGCATCGACGACGTCCGCCTCATCCGCGACGAGATCAAGACCCGCGTGCAAGCGCTCCTGGCCGAGCTGCTGCCCACCGAAGCATCCGCCTAACCACCGGAAGGACCAATCCCATGACCCTCACCCTCACCGTCCCACCCCGAGCCGACGCGGACCGCCTGACCGGGCTGCCCGTCGCGGTCATCGGCGCCGGCCCCGTCGGGCTCGCCGCGGCCGCGCACCTGCTCGAGCAGGGTCTGCCCGTCGTCGTCTACGAAGCCGGCGACCAGGTCGGTACGTCCGTCCGGGCGTGGGGGCACACCAGGCTGTTCTCCCCGTGGCGGTACGTCATCGACGACGCCGCCCGCCGGCTCCTCGAACCCACCGGCTGGACTGAGCCGCGCCGGTCGTCGCTGCCGACCGGCAACGACCTCGTCGCCCAGTACCTCGAACCGCTCGCCCAGACACCCGAGCTGGCACCGGTGATCCGGTACGAGGTCCGCGTCGACGCGTTGTCCCGGCAGGGCATGGACCGCACCCGCTCCGCCGGCCGCGCCGACACCCCGTTCCTCCTCCGCCTCCACACCGCGGACGGCGTCGAGGACGTCACCGCCCGCGCCGTCGTCGACACCTCCGGCACGTACACGTCCCCGAACCCGCTCACCGCCGCCGGCCTCGCCCCCGCAGCGGACCTCGGCGACCGCATCGTGCACGCTCTGCCCGACGTGCTCGGCGCGGACCGGGCTCGGTTCGCCGGGAAGCGGGTCCTCGTCGTCGGGGCCGGCCACTCGGCAGCGAACACGCTCATCAAGCTCGCCGCCCTCGCCAAGAACGAACCGGGCACGACGCTGCTGTGGGCGATCCGGAACGCCGGCACCGCTCGCCTCGGCGCGGACGCTGCCGATGGGCTCGCCGCACGCGGGCAGCTCGGCTCGAACGTGCACGGCCTCGTCGAGTCCGGGCACATCGAGCAGCTTGCCTCGTTCGAGATCGACGACGTCCGTCCCGTCGGCGACCAGGTCGCCGTCACCGGCCGCCGTACCGGGGAGCCGTTCGCGGTGACGGTGGACGTTGTGGTGAACGCGACCGGGTTCCGGCCCGACCTCGACATGCTCCGCGAGATCCGCCTGGGCCTGGACGACATTGTCGAAGCACCGCGGGCGCTCGCGCCACTGATCGACCCGAACCTGCACTCTTGCGGCTCCGTCCCGCCGCACGGTGTCGCGGAGCTGGCGCACCCGGAGCCGAACTTCTTCATCGCCGGGATGAAGTCCTACGGCCGCGCCCCCACGTTCCTGCTCCTCACCGGCTACGAGCAGGTCCGCTCCATCGCCGCGGAACTCGCCGGCGATCATCAGGCCGCCCGCGACGTGCAGCTCGTGCTCCCCGAGACCGGCGTTTGCACCACCGATGTTGGCGGCTCATCCTCCTGCGGCGTTCCCGCCACGAACGAAGCGGCCGAGGGGTCGTCCTGCTGCGTTGCACCCGCCTCGGCCGCTCCGCCCGCCAGCAGCTCCTGCTGCACGAACTGAACCGGACCCCACATGACCACCAAGCCCACCGTGCTGTTCATCTGCAAGCACAACGCCGGCCGCTCCCAACTCGGCGCAGCCCTCCTCGAGCTCGCCGCCGACGACCGCTACACCGCCACCTCCGCCGGGATCGCCCCCGCCGACGAGGTGAACCCGTCGATCGCCGCGACCGTCGCGGAACTCGGCCTCGACATCAGCGACCGCGCCCCGCGGAAGGTCACCCCCGAACTGCTGGATCAGGCCGATGTGGTTGTGCTGATGAAACCCGGCCTCGACCTTCCCGCGACGCCCCGCGGGAAGGTGTTGCAGTGGTCGTTCCCGGACCCGGACTCCTGGGCCCCCGACGACGTCCGCCCCATGCGCGACGCCGTCGCCGCCCGCATCCAGGACGAGCTCCTGCACCCATGACCGATCCCACGGTCCTCGTGCGGCCGATGGCCGCCGCGGACTGGCCCGACGTGGAAGCGATCTACCGGGAGGGCATCGCCACCGGGAACGCGACGTTCGAGGCGGCACCGCCGACGTGGGAAGCATTCGACGCCGGGAAGCTGCCGGAGCACCGGTTCGTCGCAGCCGACGGTGACGCGGTTCTCGGCTGGGTGGCGGTCTCTCCGATCTCCGCCCGGCCGGTGTACCGGGGCGTCGTCGAGCACTCCGTCTACGTCGCCGCCGCAGCGCGTGGTCGCGGCGTCGGACATCTGCTCCTCGACGCCCTGATCGCGTCGACCGAGGCCGCCGGCATCTGGACCATCCAGTCCGGGATCTTCCCCGAGAACGCCACCTCCCGCGCCCTCCACGCCCGCCACGGGTTCCGCGAACTCGGCACCCGAGAACGCGTCGGCCTCATGACGTTCGGGCCGTGGGCCGGGCAGTGGCGCGACAACGTCCTCGTTGAACGACGTAGCCCACGGGTTGGCTGCTGAGCAGCAGCGCTGTCAGTCGCTGACCGATGCCAGGCTCAGTGCGTCAGCTTCTTCACCGTTGAGCTCACCAACGAGTTCGGCGATCTTCTCGGCGATGACCGCCAACGAGTCTTCCTCCGTGCTCAGGCCACCGCGAGAGGCGAGCATCGGGCTTACCTGGTCAAGTTCCTCGAACGACACCCCGTGCAGCACCGGCACCAGCAGGCTCCGGCGCAGCAGAGCGCTGAGTTCACTGCTCGCCACACTGCGGTCCGTGCGGAGCTTGTCGAGCATCGCGGGCGTTACGAGCACGATTCCGATGCGGGACGTCACGAGCCCCTTGTCGATGGCCACCCGCATGTCGGTGCCAAGCTGAAGAGTGACCTCGCTGAACCAGACCGACACGTCCTCGCCGCGGAGCAAGTCGTAGAGGTCCTTCGCGTCTGCCTGACGATCCGGCCACGCGTGACAGAGGAAAACGTCGTGCACCTGCGTCCGCGTCGCGGCTGCGGCGCGCACCGGCTCCAGGTCGCGAACTTCCTGCGCTGTGTACGAGACCGAGGACGTGCTCGGCTGCCAAGACGGCCGAGCGGCGCGTCGGGCCCCTCCTCCACCGCCGCTGCTACCCCGACTGATGCCAGCGCCACTCCGCACTGATGCGGCTGGAGCGGGGAAGGATGGGTGCGAACGCGGCGGCGAGTAGCTGTACCGTCCGCGCCGTCCGCAAGACGGGCACGCAGCAGCAGCGGCGGAGGACCGATGACCCCGTACGGGCGCGGTGCAGTACGACATGCGGCTGATCGTATCCACAGCCACCGACACCGATGAGCCACCTCATCAGGCGATGAGATATGGACCCACCTCGACGGAGTCAGCAGCAGTCGCAGGCGTCGACTTCTCGCTCGCCGGTGAGCGCAGAGACGGGCTGCTTGCACGCGTCACCGCGCCACGCTTCCAGACCTTCCCGGACCGCGAAGACGACCACGACGAGCCCCGCCACCGGGTCTGCCCATGACCATCCAAACAGGGTGTTCAGCAGCAGGCCGATGAGGACGGCAGCCGAGAGGTAGCTGCAGACGAGGGTCTGCTTCGAGTCCGCGATCGCGGACGCGGAGCCGAGTTCCTTCCCGATGCGCCGTTCCAACAGGCTGAGGAACGGCATGACCGTGAGGCTGACCGCAGCGAGGATGATGCCCACGGTGCTGTGCTCCGGCTGGCGGAGCCCAGCGAACGTGAGGCCCGCGTTGACGGTGACGTACAGCGCGAGGCCGAAGAACGACACCGCGACGACCTTCAAGGCGGTGCGCTCTCGCGCCTCCGGGTCACGTCCGGCGAACTGCCACGCCACCGCGGCGGCGGAGAGGACTTCCACGATTGAGTCGAGGCCGAACCCGATCAGTGCCGTCGAGGACGCCACCGTGCCGGCGGCGATCGCTATCACGGCTTCGATCACGTTGTAGGTGATCGTCGCGGCGACGATCCACCGCACCCGCCGCTGTAATACGCTCCGGCGCGTAGCCGACAAGGGCGCAGCGAGCTGCACGGCGGCGCTCATGCGCCGGCCCCGCAGCACAGCGGTACGTCGCAGTCCTCGTCCGCGCATCCGGCGCCGTCGTCGACAGCGAGCACGACGTCGACCAGCGCGTCTATCGCACGTGTCAGGTGCGGGTCCGCGATCTCGTACCGGGTGCTTCGCCCCTCCTGGACGGCGACGACAATGCCGCACCCACGCAGGCACGCGAGATGGTTTGACACGTTCGTGCGCGTTAGATCCAGCTCCTCCGCCAGCCGCGCCGGGTAGCCAGGCTCGTCGAGCAGTCGGAGCAAAATCCGGGCTCGCGTCGGATCGGCCAGCGCCCGGCCGAGACGGTTCATCACGTCAAGCCGCGAAGCAATGGTCAGCATACGGTGACTATACAGCCGACGATGAGCATAGGACGAGAGCCACCCTGTCTCGATAGCCGATGGCGCTCCGGACATTGGCGTGGCTGACGTCCTAGAGGGTGCGTCCAGCGTTCGCGGTGAGCCACGGGATCGGGTTGACGGGCGTGGTGCCGCCGGGCATGACTTGGAGGTGCAGGTGCGCTCCGGTGCTCGCGCCGGTGTTGCCGACGAGTCCGACGAGCTGCCCGACCGCGACGGTGTCACCTGGTCGCAGCGGTGAGGAGCCGAAGATCATGTGCGCGTAGAGGGTGGAGACGAGGCGGCCGTCGATCTGGTGGTCGATGATGACGTACTGCCCGTACTCCGGGTGCGTTGTCGACACTCGGACGGTGCCGGCAGCAATAGCGCCGACGGGGGTGCCAGCACCGGGAGTGAGGTCGACGCCCTGGTGGATGGAGGAGCAGGTCGCGCATGGTGCGCTGCGCGGGCCGAACGGTGAGCTGATGGTGATGGCACCGGCGATGGGCCAGCGAATGTCGCCGGTACCCGTGTTCACGATCGTGCCGCCTGTGGTCACGGGGACGCTCTGCTTCGTCGACGGGGAGGAGCCGGTCGACGTCGTTCGTGGAGCGGGTGTGGTCTTGGTGATGACGGGCTTCGGGGCCGGCTTGGTGATCGTGTATCCGTCGCGGTCGACCGCGTCGGTCAACCCAGACGCGGTGAAGCTCTGCCCGGCAGCGGTGGGAGCGACTCCGGGCACGACGGCCGCGGGGCCGGTCGTTGCCTGCGCGGGCAGCGCTGCGGCAGCGGTGAACAGTGCCATCGCGGCCGCAGCGCCGGTGATCGGGACCGCGGCGAGAACGCGTGACCGCAGCGAGCGGATCGGCGTTACCGGTGCGAGCGTCGCGGTCGGTAGTGGCCGCGGTACCGGCTGATTAGCGGCGGTGGTCGTTGCGCGACCAGTGCGGTTGGTGGTCAGGGTTGCGGCGGCTCGTTCGGCGGCGAGGGCTTCGCGGCGCGTCAGGGGTGCGGGAATGGCGGGGGTCTGGTGGTGCTGCTGGGGCACGGACAGGCTCCAAGAGTGGTGGTGGCCGGCAGGCCTAAACATGGGGTGACCCGAGCGGGAGTCGGGCAGAGGGGAAGGGGTGGAGCCGGTCGTGGGCCGCGGCGGGAAGGGGGGAGCCCGCCGCGACCCACGCCGGGGTTTAGAGGGACGCGAGCATGTCCTGCATCTGGGTGATCTGCTCGGTCTGGCTCGACACGATCGACTTCGCCATCGCGACGGCGTCGGTGTTCTTGCCCTTGTCGACTTCGGTCTTGGCCATGTCGACGGCGCCCTTGTGGTGCTGGACCATCTGCTCGAGGTAGAGCTTTGCGGCGTCCTTCGCGGACGCCTGGTCGAGGTCGTTCATGTCGGAGTCGGACATCATCCCGGACATGGAGTGCCCCATCCCGGAGTGCTCCGACTCGGTCGGCTCATCCCAGCCCTTCAGCCAGCTGGTGAGCTGGCTGATTTCCGGGGACTGCTCGGCCTTGATCTGCTTCGCGAGGTCGGTGACGCCGGTGTCGACGCCGGAGCCCTTGGCGAGGAGCATGTCGCTCATCTCGACGGCCTGCTTGTGGTGCGGCAGCATCATCTGCGCGAACATCACGTCCTGGTCGTTGTGCGCCGATGCGGCCGACGTCGACGACGATGCGCCAGCGTCGGAGCTGCTGTTGCCGGCGGAGCAGCTGGCGAGGGTGAGTCCGAGGGTCAGTGCGGCCGCGACCGCGAGCGTGCGCGTGGTGGTGGTGTGCATGATCTTCCGTTCCCGTGGATGCGTCAGGTGTTCCGGGCAGGCGGACGCCTGCCGGATCTGGGCATGCGGGAGCCACCCTTCGGGGGTGGGTCCCGCAGGGGCGGATCAGATGCGGATGATCTGCAACGCCGTCAGTGACGGCGGTTTCGGTGCCGCGATGCGGCGCGGCAGCCGGTCAGCCAGCGCGAGCAGGCGCGCGAGCAGGTAGAGGATGCCGCCGGTCCGTGCGCGCAGCAGCGCCCACGTGAACAGGGCGACCGTCAGCGCGCACGCCATCCCCATCAGCGAGCACATCAGCGCACAGAGGCCGCTGTCACAGCCTGCATCGGTGAGGACGGTCATCACCGCTGTCACGGGAGCTGCGTGCTCACCGTGGCTGGCAGCCGCGACGTGGCTGTGCTCGGCGGTGGCCGCGGGAGCAGCCATCGGGTGCTCGTGGCCGGCGGTGTGCCCGGCCATCGTGCGCATCAGGAGCGTGAACCCGACCAGCAGCAGCAACGCCAGCGTCGCCGTGGCCTGCAACAGCAGCCGGCGACGCGGGGAGACGGTGGTGGTGAGCATCAGTCTTTCGAGCAGACGGGTCGGAGGAGCGCTTCTATGGTGCGGTACCCCGAACGGCGGCGGCAACTCGGTGTCCGGATTCACACCGATCCCGCCGCGACCGACTCACTCGGGAACACCGCGCGGGGCCCCGCGTTACAGCGCATGGTACCCCCCAGGGGTATACGCGAACTGTTGACGTCAGCAGCGTCAGATCGGAGCAGCATGAACACGCACGAGCACCACCAGATGAGCGGACACGAGCACGCCGGCCACGCCACCGAGCACGGGACGACGACGTGGTCGATGGCGGCGCAAGCGACGCTGCACTGCCTCACCGGCTGCGCGATCGGTGAGGTTCTCGGCATGGTCATCGGCACCGCAGCCGGCTTCCATAACGCCGGAACTATCGTTCTGTCGATCGTCCTGGCATTTATCTTCGGCTACGCCCTCACCATGCGCGGTGTCATCAAGTCGGGCCTGACGCTCGCGGCGGCGTTCAAGGTCGCTCTCGCGGCGGACACTGTCTCGATCGCCGTCATGGAGATCATCGACAACACGGTCGTGGTCGCGATTCCGGGAGCGATGGACGCGCAGCTCAACCAGTGGCTGTTCTGGGGCTCCCTCGCCCTGTCCCTTGCCCTGGCGTTCGTGGTTACCACCCCGGTGAACCGGTGGATGATCAGCCGCGGGCTCGGCCACGCCGTCGTTCACGGCCACCACTGATCGTGGCAAGGAGCGCCGCCGGGAATCATCAGCCCGGTGGCGCTTCCTGGCGTTCAGCGCGTCTCGATAGACGATGGCGGTTTCAAGGGGTCGTTGCAACGGGTGGTTGTTTCGGGTCTGACAGTAGCTGCTGAAACGCTTCCGCCGGGGTGCGGTGGCCGAGAGTCTTGCGGGGTCGACCGTTGAGTTCGGCGGCGACCTCGAGGAGCCGTTCGGGTCTGTGAATTGTGAGGTCGGTGGACTTCGGGAAGTACTGCCGGAGTAGGCCGTTGGTATTCTCGTTCGAGCCGCGCTGCCACGGCTTGTGCGGATCGCAGAAGTAGATCGCGAAGTCCGTGGCGAGGGTGATGTCCTTGTGCCGGGCAAGCTCCGTGCCCTGATTTCATGTCAACGACCGACGGAGATGCTCGGGCAGGGCCTGGATGGTGGGGATCATCGCGTCGCGGACCGCGTCGGCGCTGTGTCCATTGGGGAGGTGGAGCAGCATCACGTATCGGGTGGTGCGTTCGACGAGGGTGCCGATCGCGCTCCTGGCGTTGATCCCGACGATCAGATCGCCTTCCGAGTGCCCGGGAACAGCCCGGTCGTCGACCTCGGCCGGGCGTTCGCTGATCAGGATCATGTCGCGGATCTTCGACCACGACGCCCGCCGGGGCTCACCCCGGTGTCGGCGGATGGCGCGGCCGGTGCGGAGGTGTTTGTGCAGGTCAGCGCGCAGGTGCCCGCGGCCCTGCACGAACAGGGACTGGTAGATCGTCTCGTGCGACACGTGTATCTCCGGCCGGTTCGGGAAGGACCGGATCAGGTCATCACGGATCTGCTCCGGGGACCAGTTCCTCACCAACCGCAACTCGACCTGCAGCGCAAGCTCGACCCGGTCAAGCTTCCGGGGCTTCGGGCACCGCGCTCGAACTCGGCACTGCTTCTCCGCCGAGTACGGCCGGTAATTCCCGCCAGCTGCAGCGTTCCTGCTGAGCTCGCGTCTGATCGTCGATGGCGCCCGGCCGAGGGCTTTCGCGATCGCGCGCACGCCGACACCGTTGAGGCGCAGGTCCGCGATCTGCAGCCGCTCTTCCTGACTCAGGTACCTGTCCGAGCGAGGCTTGTGGGCGAACGGGTTTCGCCCGCCGGCTGCTTTGACCCATCGGTATCCCTGACGTCGATCCACGCCGACAGCATCACACGCCGCCGTACGGCCAAGGCCCTGTCTCAATAGCTCCCAGAACCGAGCCTCTCGAGCGCGGTGTTCCAGCCTCGATCCCATCTGCAGCATTCCGATTCACGGTGGTGTTGCAACGACCGGCTGAACCCAAGGATCCCTCAGCGGGCTAGGACGCGAGTTAGGCCTCTGTTCGGCCGGGCTCAGTAACACTCAAGGAGTGGAAGCAACGAGTGCGCGAGCGGCGACCATTACCTCCATGAGTTCACCACTGGGGGCAGCCGGGCACTCCTGAGCGGCCAGGGCGTATGTCGCCGCGTTTTTCCCCGCAGCGCCACGACCGCTGTCGACGATTGACTGCCGAGTGCTGTTCCACTCGCCCCACTCGTTGTCGATTACGTCCTCCAGCCGGTCTGCCCACACGTGGAGAGTGGCGCTGACCTGTCCCTCGGGGTTATCTACGACGGTCTCTCCCAGGTACGCGAGTAGCCGTCGGTTCGTGCGGATCTCATTCGCCTCGGTTGCAGCGGCATCGTGCTCTGGCTTGCCGTTGGCCCGTAGCCGCGAACCGCCGCCCTTGTCGTTATCGAACACGACGAGCGTCGGGATGGACAGTTCCGCCAGGATCGCGTGGGGTATGAAGAGATGCTGTTTTCCGCCGGAGTAAGCGACGGTTATGCCCTCCACCTCCAGAGCGGTCTGTCCTTTGCGTGCGGCAATGCCATCAAGGATGCCCTTATCGGTGTCGCCCTCGACCAAGACGACGGCGTCAGCGAAGAACGCCTCAGCCAGGTTCTTCGTCCACACCTGATCCCATCTTGACCGCAGGGCGTCATCGGTCACCTCGGAGCCGTTGAGTCGCTTGGTTACGGCATCAAGAGATGCGAGGTGAACGCTGACCGATGGATGCTCGTCCGGCGCGTGCTGGCGACGAGTGACACGACGAACCTGGTCAAAGAATCGTGGGTCAATGAAGTATGGGGAATGCGTCGCGTACATGACCTGGAGCCCGCCTGTGAGGTTATCTGCTAGATCCCGTAGCACTTTCGAGAATACCCGCGCCTGGGTTGGGTGTTGAAACAGTTCGGGCTCCTCGATGGCGAGGCAGATGACACTGCCGTCGTTACCTTGGGCGCCGCGGGCGGCGAGTAGTTTGAGTGATGAGATCAGCAGCGCTCGCTGGAAGCCGTGCCCCTGGCGATCCACGCTGGTTTCGTTCAGAGCGTCACTGATGGCGACGCTGATCGATGCCGGGCTGGGGCGTAAGTCTGAGGTGCGCGGGTGAAGTCGAATACCGCGGCCGGCGGTGAAGGCACGCACCTCGGCGGTCAGCGCGTCAGCCAGATCGTTGAGCTGCTCGCCGAGGTGTTCCTTGTTGATCGCCGTTTGCTTCTCGCTGACCTCTTTCGCAAGAGCCTCGAACGCTGCGTTGGCACTCTTCCGGTCAATGGTGCGTTCGAGGATGCGTCCGATGATCGTCTTCTTGCCCTCCACGCTCTCCTCGCTAGCGCGAAGATCAGCCGTCACGAGCACGAAGTCAAACAGCCCAGACAACTTGTTTTGCCCGTTGAACCCGAACAGGTGCGTGACTCCACTCTCCGTCTCTTCAAGACGATCGGGGTTGTGACTCTCCCATAGCGTCATCGCCTGGTCAGCAGCACCTTGGTTTTTCCAGTTTGGCAGCCCGGGTGCTTCACCGCGCGCAATCAGATCATCCCAGAGACCTCTCTTCTCCTTCGCTGATCCCGCGTTCCGGATTTCCTCGAACGCTGGAAATGACCGGGCTCGCGCAGTCATCTTGTCGCTGCCGTTATCCCAGATTCGCCAGGCCGTGAAGGTCGTGGAGCCGGGGGGAGCGTAAGTCGACCCGAGGGCTTCGCGATCCGCAACGCTGAGATCGGAGAACTTGACCTCGACGCTAATCCGCCGGTCCTCGACTGCCCCGGAATAAACATCCTCGTCGACCAGGCGTGTTTCACCGTTGAAGAACCAGTCCAGCGCGCGAAGGACTGTCGACTTACCTGCTCCGTTCGGCCCGACGAACGATGTCAAAGTTTCCATATCGACGCACACGTCCTCGAGGCACCGGAAGTTCTTGACCCTGATCGACTTGATGCGCATCTCTACCCCCTGATCGCGGCCGCGCGGCCGAAACTATTGTTACAGCGGCGGGTCTCCAACGCTGGAGCGACACGGTAGACGGGCTCGACGACGGTGCGGCACGGCAGGCATGTCGAGCGTGGCTGGCCGCTCATCATCCTCGCTTTGCAGGTTTGAATTCAGCGCTTCGCTCGTCGATCCTGGATCAAAGCGATGGGCACGCAGATCGCAAGAGCTATGAGAATCGGTTCCGCCCAACGCCCCGCTCCAGGGGTGAATGTGACGCTAGCCTCCGCCGTAGGGAAGCGGCAGTCCCTGCGAAGGGCGACAGAAACCACCGGTCGGCCGCGGACGGGCCGTCCGATAGCCGGTCGTGAACCGGACGTCCAATATCCAGGATGGGATCCTGTCAGCAGCTTCGCTCTGTGTCGCGGTTTTCGCTGCGTTCCGTGTCGGGTTAGGTGGTGCCGATGACGAGGGTGCTGCGGGCGGCTTCGACGACGTCGTTGGTGATGACGTCGAGCTCGTTGATCTTCAGGACACGTTGAATCTGTGGGAGGAGACGTTCGAGGAGACGGAAGTTGCCGCGGGTGATGCGTTCGACGGCGGCGATGGCTTGCGCGTCAGTGAAGTCGTCGGGGTCGAGGGTCTTGCCGAGCTTGCGCCATTGACGTTCGAGGACGAACAGCAGCTCGTCGTGGCCGAGGGGGCGGTACTGGTGGGCGAACCCGAGTCGGCTGTAGAGCTGTGGGTAGTGAGTGAACTGCTTCTCGATGCCGGGCATGCCGATCAGGATCATCGCGATGCCTGTTCGGTCGTACTGGTCGCGGAGCCACTCGATGGCGTTGCCGGTGAGGCGTTCGGACTCATCGATGATGATCAGCTCGAGCAGTGACGGGTTGGGGCCGTGCGCGTGGTCGACGTGGCCGCCGTGGAGGACGAGGTGTTCCTCAATGCAGCGTTCGGTGCGGATCATGTCGTGCCGGAGGTCCTCTTGCAGGGCGCGCATCGTCGCGGAGACCTCGGGCGTGTAGAAGACAGTCCGGGCGCGGTGGGCCGCGGCATAGATCTTGGTGTCGTCTTCACTGCGTGCGGCCCACCTGGCGATGAACGGGCCGATGCTGTCCCAGTGCGCGTAGCGGCGCGCTGAGAGGGTCTTGCCGACGCCGGCGGGCCCGAAGCAGACGCCGATGGTGTTCTGCTTCCGGACCGCGTCGGCAAACTCCGCGAACCGGCGGTGCTCCTTGGTGACGATGAACTGGCTCGTCATGACCGGTCCTCCTCGTAGGTCTTCAGTCGCGGCCGATCCGTCTCGACGGCTGCCGGTGTGGTGGTGTCGTCGAGTTTGGGATTGACGATCGCGATGCGTTCGTGGATCTGCCCGCGTAAAGCCCGGCGCTGAGCGTTCCTGGCGGCTTGGATCTGCTTGAGGCTGATCGTCTCGGTCTGGTGCTCGGTGCTGATCGCGGTGCAGAGGAACACGTCGCGGTGGAAGACGCGGATCTCGGTGACGTCGCGTGGGTCGTACCGGACACTCACGGTGCTACCGACGAACGGCGCGAGAGTGGCCGCGGTGTAGCGGAGGCCCTCGAAGTGGATGCCATCGCGCTGCACGACCCGCGTCGTGGGGACGGTGAGCAGGAACCCGTCGAGCTGTTCAAGGGACTCCGGGAGCCGTGGCAGCCACCCGTCTGCGATCCACGCGTGCAGTGGGCTCGTCCGGAGCTCGCGGTGGGTGCGGGCGTTGTAGCTGCGGATGAACGTGCTGATGGCACTGTCGACGCCGCCGAGATCCAGCGCCGGCGTCGGCGCCGAGGATCCGGCTGCGAGGTGGCCGGGGAGCGTTGGGAGCAGTTCGGTGTTGATCGTGCCGAAGAACCGCTCGATCTTCCCGCGCCCCTGGGGCCGGGCGACCTGCGAGTGGATGATGCGGAGGTGCAGCACAGCGGCGGTGTCGCCGAGACGATGGCTGGTGAAGTCGGACCCGTGGTCCGTGTAGAGCACGTCCGGGATCCCGCAGACGGGCCAGTCCGGTTCCGGCTTGTGCCAGATCGCTTGGCGCAGCGCGAGCGCGGTGTTCGCCGCTGACGGGGCACCGAGGAACACCATGTACCCGCAGATCGCGCGGGAGTAGTCGTCGAGGATCACCGTCAACCACGGCCGTGCGGGCTTGCCGTCGGGCCCGACGATGAGCAGGTCAAGCATCGTGTGGTCCGCCTGCCAGATCGCGTTCGGGCGGTCCGCGCGACGTCGGAGCAGCAGCTCGTGTTTGTCACGGTATGACGCTGGCCCCTCGAGTGCGAGCGTCACCATTTCGGGATCGAGCCCGTTCACGATCGACCGCACGGCGGAGTACGACGGCGACGGCAGTCCCCGTTCAGCGCAGTGGACGCCAACCTGACGGTGAATGGTGGCGATCGACGGCCGCGGCTTGGTGAGCGCAAGCCCTTCGACCAGGCGGACGAGTTCCGGTGCTGTGCGTCGGACGCCATGGTCGGCGCGAGCGTCGTCGGCGAGGGCGGCGTATCCGCCTGTCCGGTAGCGGGCGAGCCAGCGTTGCAGGGTGCGCTCGGTGACGCCCGTGCTGCGGGCCAGGGTGGCAAGCGGGATGGCGTCCTCGACGTGCAGTCGAAGGATTCGCCACCGCTCGCTCGCGTCCATGACCGGCTACATCGTCGGTGAGGGCTTTGCGCGTCGGCGGGCGACCGGTTCGGCGTGCTTCGCGAGCGTCCGATAGATGGTGGTGCGGCTGACGCCGAGGACATCGCCGATCTGCGCGACGGTCATGTCCTGCTGTTCGTAGAGCCGGCGTGCGGTGCGCACCTGGTCTGCGGAGAGCCGAGATGGTCGGCCTCCGGTGCGGCCGCGGGCTCGGGCGGCGGCGAGGCCGGCGTTGGTGCGTTCCTTGATGAGGTCCCGTTCGAACTCCGCCAGCGCGGCGAAGACGTGGAACACGAGCCGGCCACCGGGTGAGGTGGTGTCGATGGTCTCCTGCAGTGACCGGAACCCGATGCCGCGTTCGGCGAGTGCGTGCAGCTGGTCGATGAGGTGCCGGATGGATCGACCGAGCCGGTCGAGTCGCCAGACGACGAGGGTGTCGCCGGGGCGGAGCTGGTCGAGGAGCTTGTCGAGCTCGGGCCGGTGTTGCAGCGACCCGGACATGGTGTCGACGAACACGCGGTAGCAGCCGGCGGCGCCCAGCGCGTCGATCTGTAGCGACGCGTCCTGGTCGGTGGTGGACACGCGCGCGTACCCGAGGAGGTGACCCATGGAGAGAACGTAGCGAAACTCGACCAGGAGGGGTAGTGGTGGCACGTAGATTCCGGGATTGGGTTCCGTTACAAGACACGCCGCCTCACACGCTGCCGAACCGTCGGCACGGGCAGTTGTAGCGGAATCGTTCGTATTTGCTACAGCCGGTGAGTCAGCGCCGCGAGCCGGAGCGCTTGGACGGAACGTCGTTGTTGTTCCGCGCGATGGCGGCCGTTGGCCGGAGAGGGGTGTGGTGCCGCGATGACGGGTACGAGTCGGGGGTGTTGGTCCAGGGTGAGGTGCCGCATGACTCCGTCGAGGGCGGCGGTCCCGTACGTGACGATGGCATCGAGCACGGGGAGCACCTTGAGCAGAGTTTCGAGGGCGTGTCGCCCCTCGTCGATGTCCACAGGTCGGACGCGGCCGAGAATCTCCCACGGGATGAGGTTCCAGCGGAGGTACTCGTTGCGTGCGAGTCCGGACTCGATGCGGGCCGCGCGGAACGCGGCCGCGGTCGGGCCCGGGTTGTCCTCACTGCAGATCGCCGTGTGCGCTGTGGCGATCGTCTGGGGGCCGGGCGACTGCATGAGGACCAGGACGCGGCTGGATGTGCCGCCGGATCGTGGGTCGAAGTTCGGGACGAACCGCCGTGAGCCGTCGGGTCCGGTGCGCCATGTCTCGGCGAGGGCGTTCAGGGATCGAACGTCCGCGAGCTCGTCCGCGAGTTCGTCGGGGGTGCTCATGCCGGCTGTGGTGGTGCGAGGAGTGTGCCGCGGATGACGGAGCCGTGGAAGGTGCGGACGGCGACGGTGATCCACGCGGCGACCAGGCCCGCGTAGTAGACGACTGCGATGACGGCGACGACGGTGAGTCCGGAGTGCAGGGCCAGGCCGTTCAGGCCGGTGACGCATGTGCCGACGGGGAACGTGAAGGACCACCAGGTCAGGCTGAACGGCAGGCGCTCCCGGGCGGTCCGGATGGTGATGGCGAGGGCGATGACGGTCCACAGCAGCGCGAAGCCGACCATCGCGAACCCGTACACCAACGCGACGACCAGCAGTGCGTGGGCGGTGGAGGCGTCGACGACGGTCGGGGCGTTCGATGCGAGGAGGTTCACGGCGGTGATGGACTGCCCGACAGGCCCGAGGACGATCCAGAGGGTCGGGACCATGCCGGCGGCACCGACCTTGTGCTGCGCCAGTCGGTTCCAGATCAGCGTGATCACGACCAGCGACGTGACGAGGCTGAGGCCGAAGAAGCCGTAGCAGGACCACAGCAGTGTCTCCCGCGCCTGCCCGGCGGGGGCGTACGGCAGCAGGAGTGCGCCGGTGGAGGCAGACACCATTGGCGGGACGATCGGCATCAGCCAACCGCCGAACGCGGAATCGGGCGTGTTCTCGTGGCGGGTGAACGCCAGGTACGGCACCAGGACCGCCGTGAACAGTCCGCCGATGGTACCGATGCTCCAGAGGACCCAGTCGACGGTGACGGCGGCGGGAAGGCCGATCCAGTCCTTGCCGAGGAGGATCGTTCCGGCGCCGACGGTGAGGAACGCCATCGGCGGTGCCCCGTAGAAGTGGGAGATGACCGGGTTGAGGTGGTGCTTCGCTGCGGTGCTCCGGTAGCGGACCCAGTGCAGGGCCGTCGCGATGGTGAGGGCGACCAGGAGGACCGCCGCGATCGCCCACACGATCGTCGCCGCCGTGCGCAGGCCGGGGAACTGCAGCGGCAGCGATGCGGCCGCGACGGCGACGATCCCGGTGCCCATGATCGACGCGAACCAGTTCGGGGTCAGGTTCGACACGATCAGACCGGGCCGCTCCAGCTCCCGGAACAGCCGCCGGTCGCGCGCATCGTGCTCGGACGTCGCGGGTGCGTGGGCGAGGTGAGCGGACATGCACTCATCGTGCGCGCGTTCCCCGTGGTTCGGGAACGGCGGACTCGTTGGCAGGGCACAATGGTTGCTTGTGGCACTGCGGCGGTTGACGGACCGGACTCTGGACCTCGACACCCTCGAGGTTCTCGTCCGCGTCGCGGAGACCGGTTCGTTGACCCGCGCGGCCGAGGTGTTGGGGGTGACACAGCAGGCGGTGTCTGCGCGCTTGCGTGCCGCGGAGCAGGCGACCGGTCAGCCGCTGGCGCACCGGACGGCATCCGGGACCGCGCTGACCGACGCCGGCCGGGTGGTGCTCGGTCTCGCCGTCCCGGTGTTGGAGGCCTCCCGGCGGCTTGAAGCAGGCGTCGCCGCGCTGCGGGAACCGGCGGGATCCCTCGTGATCGCAGCGTCGCAGACGATCGCCGAACTCCTGCTGCCCGGATGGTTGCTCACCCACCGTGCTGCCGCGCAGGATGCGTCGGTGCGCCTGATCGCGGGGAACTCCGCCGACGTGACCGACCTCGTCCGTTCCGGCGCTGCCGACGTCGGGTTCACGGAGACTCCTGCTGCGCCGATTGGCCTCTCATCGCTGGTGGTCGATGAGGACGAACTCGTGGTCGTCGTCGCTTCGCACCATCCTTGGGCAAGCGCTTCGGCCATCACCTCGGATGACCTCGCGGAGACGCCCCTGCTGCTCCGCGAGGAAGGGTCCGGCACCCGCGCCACGGTCGAGGCGTGGCTCGACGACGCGGGTCTGACCCTGGTCCCGCCGGCTGCAGTGCTGGAAACGACCGGCATCATCCGCGCCAACGCTCGAGCGGGCATCGCGCCCGCGGTGATGAGTCTCCGCACCGTCGACACTGACCTCGAAGACGGTGCCCTCGTCCGGGCGCTACTGCTCGGCCCGCCACTGATCCGGCCGCTGCGAGCGATCTGGTCAGGCCGCCCGGGACCCGCTGTGACGGCGTTCCTGGACACCGTCCGCAGCTCGAGTACCGGTGGTCAGATCAGTCCGTAGGGCAGCTCCGGGTGCTGCTCGGCGATCTCGGTGAGCCGGTTGTACTTCGCGACGCGTTCCCCGCGGGCGGGTGCGCCGGACTTGATCTGCCCGGTGCCGGTCCCGACAACGAGGTCCGCGATGAACGTGTCCGTGGTCTCCCCAGAACGGTGGGAGACCATGCTGGCCATCCCGATGCTCTTGGCGGTGGCGATCGCGCCGAGGGTCTGGGAGACGGTCCCGATCTGGTTCGGCTTGATCAGTGCCGCGTTCGTCAGCTGCTGCTCGCCGCCGTCGCGGATCCGCTGTGGGTCGGTGACGTAGAGGTCGTCGCCGACGATCTGGATCCGGTCTCCGAGCGCCGCTTGCATGCGGCGGAACCCCTCATGGTCGTCCTCCGCGAACCCGTCTTCGATGCTCCGGATCGGATATGCGTCGACCAGATGCCGGTAGTAGTCGACCAGCCCGTCCCGGTCGAGGCTTTCGTTGAGCACCCGGTAGGAGCCGTCGCCCTGGGAGAACTCGTTCGCTGCCGGATCGAGCGCGATCGCCACCTGATCGACGCCCGGCTCGTAGCCGGCGGTACGGATCGCAGCGACCAGCAGGTCGAGCGCTTCCTCCGGGGCGGCAATCGACGGTGCGAAGCCGCCCTCGTCGCCGAGGCCGAGGCTGCCAAACCGGTCCTGAACCAGGGCCGCGAGAGCGTGGTAGACGTCCGCTCCGATGCGGACGGCGTCGGCCATCGAGTCGGCATCGACGGGGGCGATCATGAACTCCTGGAAGTCCAGGGCGTTCGCTGCGTGCGCGCCGCCGTTGAGGACGTTGAAGTGCGGGACCGGCATCCGCGGCGTGCTTCCGGTGATCTCGGCGATCCACTGCCAGAGCGGCAGGTCCGCGGCATGGGCAAGAGCCCGGGAGGCGGCGATCGAGGTCGCGACGATGCTGTTCCCGCCGAGCCGGCGGTACCCGGTGGTGCCGTCGAGGTCGGCGAGGGCGGCGTCGATCCGCCCGATCGCCGACCAGGACCGGCCGGTGAGGAGCCCTGAGATGTCGGTGTCGATCAGGTGAAGCGCCTGAGTGACGTCACGGCCGCCAAACGCGGAACCGCCGTCACGGAGCTCGACGGCTTCGTGGGCGCCGGTGGATGCGCCCGCGGGGGCGTCCCCCGTGACGGTGCGGCCGTCGTCGAGCTCGAGGGAGACGCGGACGGTCGGGTAGCCGCGGGAGTCGAGGATGCGGGCGCCGTGCACGGCGTCGATGGTGATCGGGTGGTCGTGGTGGGTGACGTACTCGCCCTGATGGGCTCCGTGGTGGTGGATGCCGCTGATGTAGTCGTTCACGGTGACGCTCCTTCGGTTCGGTTCGGTTCGGTTCGGGTCATGCGTCGGGCTGGGGTGTGGTTGGAAGGGAAAGCCGCGGGGAGGCGGAGGGACGACCTGCTGGCGATCACTCGGCGCCAGTGCCTCCCCGCGGCAGTCTGTGGACCCGTGGGTCACGGGTGTCGGGTGTGGGCTTCCTGCGCGGTGCGAATGACGGCTTCGGCAGCAGCACGGTCGGCCCACCCGTTGGTGGTGACGTGCTTGCCGTGCTCGATTTCCTTGTAGTGGGAGAAGAAGTGCTCGATCTCCGCCAGCGTGTGCTCCGGCACGTCGGTGATGTCCTGCAGCTGCGCGAAGCGGTCGTCGTTGGCGGGGACGGTGAGGATCTTGTCGTCGCCGCCGTTTTCGTCGACCATGCGCAGCATCCCGATCGGCCGGACCGTGATGACGACGCCGGGGAACGTGGGACGGGGTAGGAGCACGAGGGCGTCGAGGGGGTCGCCGTCATCGCCGAGGGTGTTGTCGATGGAGCCGTAGTCCTGGGGGAACACCATGCTGGTGAACACGGCCCGGTCGAGCCGGATCCGGCCGGTGGTGTGGTCGACTTCGTACTTGTTGCCGCTGCCGCGGGGTATCTCGATCGTGACGTCGAAGAGCATCAGCGCCTCCGGTTCTGGAGCGGGTGTGTGGTCCGTGGGCGGGGTGGTCACAGGGTGCCGCCGAGGAGGATGCCGGCGGTCGCGGCGGCGACGGAGACGACGAGCATCCCGAGACCGTTGATCGCGGCGGCGGTGATCCGGCCGCTGCGGGCGAGGCGGACGGTTTCGAAGCTGGCGGTGCTGAACGTGGTGTAGCCGCCCATCACCCCGGTGCCGAGGACCGCGACCGGTACCGCGCCGAGGTGGGTGGCGGTGCCGACGGTGATCCCCAGCAGCAGCGACCCGGTGATGTTGATCGTCAGCGTGCCGACGGGGAGCCGGAACTCTCGGCCGGCGTTGATCAACCCGTCGAGGAGGAACCGGCCGGCAGCGCCGGCACCGCCGCCGAGGGCGACGGCGAGGACCAGGAACGGGCTCATGCTTCCTCCGTGCGGGGTCGGAACCAGCCGGCGACGACGAGACCGACCGCGGTCGCGATCGCGCCGGACAGGACGGTTAGGAGTGCGTAGCCGGTGCCGGCGAGGCCGTGGCCGTCGCGGAACAGGGCGGCGGTGGACTCGGCGAGGGTGCTGTAGGTGGTGAACCCGCCGAGGACCCCTGTCCCGAGCAGCAGCCGCAGCACGCGTCGGCGGCCGGCGTCGGGCCCGCGGTGCGCGAGCGCTTCCAACAGCACACCGAGGGCCAGCGCCCCGGTGATGTTGATCCAGAAGACCGACCAACCCACCCCGCCATCGGCGGGAAGCAGGCTGCTGATGACGTCGCGGAGGGCAGTGCCAGCGGCGCCGCCGACTGCGACGAGGCCGACGTACCGCCACCGCAGATGCACCGGCCGCATGGTCGTTGCGGGGTCGGAGACGTCGACGTCGGGGTCGGAAGGGAGCTGGTCGTCGGGCATCGGGGTGTCCGTTCGGGTGGTCATGTTCCGCCTTCTGCCGCGACCAGCGCCGCGGCGTGCTGTGCTGCTACCGGATCGAGGAACGCCCCACCCCGCGGGACGAGAGCACCCGTCGGGGCGAGGTGGTACTGCACGGGTTGCCCGGTCGGCAGGTTGAGCTGCTCGAGCTCCGGGTCGGTGAGGTCGTCGATGCATGCGCAGAGTGCGCGGAGCGAGTTCCCGTGCGCGACGACGAGGACGCTCCGCCCTGACCGCACCATCGGCAGGAGCCGGTCGTGCAGCACGGGACGGACCCGCTCGATGACGTCCGAGAGCGCCTCGGTGCGTCGGAGGGCACCGTCGGGCAGGCCGCGCAGCGCGGAACTTGACCGCAGTTCCTCCCACAGCTGCAGCGACATCGGTGGCGGTGTGCCGGTACGGGACCTGCGGAGCCGCATGTACTCGTCGTCACCGAGCATCCGACGGGCGTCGGTCTTCGTCATCCCGGTCAGGGCGCCGTAGTTGCGTTCGTTGAGCTGCCACACCGCTTCCGTGGGCAGCTGTGTCCTGAGGGCGTCGCAGACCAGTTCGGCGGTGCGGACGGCACGGTGCAGTGTGGAGGTGACCACGACGTCCGGCGTGATGTGGTTCGACCGGAGGAGCCATCCGGCTGCGGACGCTTGCCGTCGTCCGTGGGGCGTGAGCGGGACGTCGAGGAGCCCGGTGAAGGTGCCGGCTTCGTTCGCGGTGCTCTCCCCATGCCGCAGGAGCGTCAGCATGCCAGTCACGGGGCTTCCGACGGGAGGAGCACGGTGACGCCGACCGGGTCATGCGGGACGACCAACACCGGCCGGTGCTGCTGATGGGTCAGATGCGCGGCGACGGACCCGTTGAACAGTTCCGCCATCCGGCGTCGGCCGACCTGCGATCCGACGACGATCATCACCGCGTCACGTTCCTCAGCCACCGCAGCGAGTGCTCGACCCGGATCTCCGACCCGGGAGAGAATCTCGACGCCCACCGACCGCGCCGCAGCAAGACCGTGAATGACCCGCACGTCATCGTCGGGCAGCTGCTGCGGGTCGCTGTCCGCCGTGTCCGGGTCGATCGGTTCGATTATCTCCGACCCGTCCGCACGCACCCCCGCTGACAGCAGTGCCGGATCGACGACAACACACACCATCGGGGCGCTGAAGCGTTCAGCGACGTCAGCCGCGACGCCGACGACGTCGTGCGCCTGCCCGGACTGCACACCGACGACGACAACACCGGCAGTGCTCGACTCGACCATGACATCTCCCTACCTCAGGCGCACAGAAGCGCAACCGACTGAGATAGGGACTGTTGTCGACGAGTGTCGAGGTTGGGTCCGGCAAGCCCCACTGCCGGGTCCGAAGACACCACCAGTATGCACCCACCACCCCATGCCCGCACCGACGATCTTCCGCACCTCGAGAACCGGTCCGCTTCGTGACGCGGGACGACAGGGAGAGAAGCTTGAAGGGCGACACTGAGCGGAGCTGCTCACAGGGATCCTTCGGAGGGTGCACCCACGCGCTGTCCGGATAGATGGTCCGGAATAGGTTCCGAAGAAGGCCCCCTGAGCGGGACGGTTAAGCAGCTGAGAAGGCCTGCCCGTCGGCCTTCATTCGCCGAAGAATCCCGCCTGGCCCGCGAGGGAGATCATGTCCTCAGCTCGCCCGGTCGCAGGGTAACGAAGGGCTCCGGAATGAGCACCTTCCCGACGGTCCCGACATCCTCGGCGAGGACCGGTCAGATGCGGAACAGGCGCGGAACGGACACATCGAGTTCCAACTCGACAACCTTGAGCTTCCGCCGCCGCCGGCGCAGCATCAGGAGTACGACAAGGTGCGTGCTGCTTCAGAGTGTGAGGTAGTGCGCCAGGGGATCGAGGAGCTCCTTACCCGAAGGAGCTATCTCAAGCGCCGGGTTTCGAGCAGCTCCAGCAGCGGCTTCACGTCGCGGCCCGCAGTGAGCCACTCAACCGGCGTCGCCGGTTCGCCGTCGAAGGACGTGTACGAGTGCGGAGTCGTCATGAATCCGAGGATCGACGTCGGGTGCATGTCGTCATCGAAAGCTCCGACCAGCGACGTCATGTAGTTCAGCGATGGTTGATCCGGATCGTCGGTGAACTGCCATGTCGGGAACAGAAGCTCGTCGTCGCACACGAACGCGAACAGGTCGCCGAACGCGAGATCTGTGAGGACCCGGCCAGTTCCTGTGTCCAGCCAGTCGGCTGCCTGTTCCAAGGTGAGTGAGGCGCTCAATCCGCGCTGCCACGATCGGCGTTCAAGTGCGTCGAGCTCTCCACGCGCGACAGCAGCCTTCGCCGCTTCATACCGCTCCCGCGTAACGAACACGGCCTCGATCAGGACCCCCTCCTCGTCAGGGGTAAGGTCCCGGCCGGTCTGCGTTCGCGGCGGGTTGTGGCGAGGCCCAAAGTCGTGACCGCCGGCGTGGACGCCGATGAGCCTCCGGAAGGCGCCATCGAGCCGGGGCGAGTCGAGCTCGCGGTCCCGTGCAACTTGGACCGCGTCGTCGGCGTCCGCAAAGTCCATCGCGGCAACCTCTCGGACGCTTTCCAGCAGCTCCTCACCGGTCCGGACGGCGAGAGCCACACGTGCGCGAGCGCGAGCGATTTGTAGCCGTGACGTCATCGGGGGTTCACAGTGGTTGCTTCCTCTGCTTCAGCCGAAGTGTGGACGCCGTTTTTCCCCAGCCGATCTCACCGATCATCCCGTCCTCCGAGAACGAGATCTGGGAGGCGTGAAGCGGACCCTTCGAGCACAAGCAGCAAGGTCCGCACCACGGGCCAAGGCGATCCGCCCGCGATTAGATGTTCTCGTGGGCTGCACCGCGAGCCGCCCCGCTGCAAGTGCGGGTCTTCGGAGCACATCAGGCGAGTAACTAGTGCCGGCGGCGCGTCCGGGGGTATGCATTGCAGCACCGTCGGGAGGACCTCGGAGATGAGCTCCAGAGTCCGGGCACCGGCGTCGATGAACTGCCACGAAGGGAACAGCAAGGCTCCAGCCCGTTCGAATCCCCAAAGCTGTCGAGAAACCATGTCAGCCCGAAGCTCACGGAGAGTGCTCCCCCGTCGTCGGGCCACGTCATCGGCCTGCAACACCGTCGCGTGCTCGATCGATATGGCTCGGATCAGCACGGTCATGAGATTCCGGTCGCTCAGCTCCGCTTCCCATTGGAACTCGTCACCGACGGCGCCGATCCACTGAAGGATGAGGGCTCGCTTCGCCGTTCCCAGCGGACTCGGCCGGTTGAGCGCCGTTAGCGAGTCCGCGATCTGCGCCACTGTTGCGTCGAACTCGAGGCCAAGCGATTGGATGGCCGCTTCCAGCGCGGCGACCGACGTTTGATGCGAGCCCGCAGGCTCCAACGACGCAGGGGCCGCCCCTGATACGTCCGACGCCACTTCCCCACCTTCCAGCCGCTTGCGACCCGACTCATGCCGCGTGCTGATTATAATCAGCGCATGGGAGAAGGCGAGCAGGGCGCGGGTTCTGCTTCACCGCGCCTCACGATCGAAGCCGCAGTCGGCACCAGAGTTGAACTCTCTTGGCTGGACGCGGTCGTGGTTCCCGAGGCCGCGCGTATCGACTATCGAACCATCGGGCGTCGCGGTGACTTCGTCGTGACCGTCGGAGCTGCCGAACTCGCCGCTGTCTGTGACCTCGACTCCGGCGAGTACGTCATCAGCGGAGAGCTTGGAGGGGACGAATCGGCGGCGGCGCTGATGCGCGAACTCCTGAGGCGCCGCCTCCAACACCTTCATGAGGCTCCCATCGAGTCTCGGCAACGCTTCGAGGGACGCCTCCGTTCCCTCGCTGAGATGTCGGGCGGAACCTGGTTTGCTTTCGAAACGGTGATCGACCCCTAACGGGCGGGTCGTCGCCACAGTTCGGCGTCGAGGGCAAGCTCGAGCCGAGCGAGCGTGGCGAGATCCGGCCAGGAACGACCGGCTAGAACACCGAGCAACGTTGTGTGGTGCACTCCAGCAGCCGTCGCGACAGCGCGTGTGCTCTGAGTTCCCATCGCCTGTCTCAGTCGCACCACAAATGTACGAGCCGCTTCTGCGATCGCGTCGTCGGCAGGAATCTCCGGCCAGGGTGCCGGAGCGAGCTCGAACGGTCGCTGTCGGGGAGTTCTGCTCACGCGTCCCAGCGTAGAGCGCGAACCGTCCATCATGAGGATCGCCAACTGCCTCTGCGGCCTCGGCTCCTCCGAACAACCACCTCTCAGACGCAGATCAATATCAAAACGAATATTGACGTCCACCAGCAGGCCTTCGGAGGCCCGCTCCTGACGGGTCACGGCGCGGCTCGCGGCGTCGCGAGCGGTCGCCCCTCCGGGTGCACGGCGACGAACACCAGCACGAGCTCCTCGTCGGACACGTTCGACGCCTCGTGGTCGACGAACGGCGGCTCGACCAGGACGTCGCCCGGTCCGTAGTGGCGGACCGCGTCAGCGGTCCGGTGCCGCAGGCGTCCGCGCGCGACGATGCCCGTCTGCCAGGCGTCGTGCCGGTGCCACCCGGTCGATCCCCCGGGCGGGATCCGCGCCACGAGCGAGCGCACCGTCGCCTCGATGGGGCCGTCCGGGTGCGGCACCGTGCACGCCGGCTCGGCGGCCCGTTCGTCGACGCGGATCTCCGGAGTCTCCGTCATGCACGTAGTATTCCAGATGCCGACACCGGTGTCCGGGAGTCCGAGCCCTCAGAACACCGCGACGGTCATGCCGGATCCGCTCGCGGGCCGGTCCATCGCCTCGAGTGCACCCGGCAGGTCGTCGAACCCGATCGTCGACCCGATCGACTCCGCGGGCCGCAGCCGACCGGCCACGACGTCGTCGAGCATCGCGGCGTACTCCCCCACGGCGATCCCGTGGCTGCCGAGCAGTTCGAGCTCGTCGGCGATGACGCGGCCCATCGGGATCGCCGGCGTCGCCTCGTCGTCGAGCAGGAGGCCGACCTGCACGTGCCGACCCCGGGGACGCAGCGACGCCACGGCCGCCACGGACGTGGCCCGGCTCCCGTACGCGTCGACCGACACGTGGGCACCACCGTCGGTCAGCCGGTGCACCGCGGCCGGCGCCTCGTCGTCCATCACCAGGGTGGCCGCCCCCAGCGCGGCGGCACGGTCGAGCGCCGCTGTCGAGACGTCGACGGCGACGACCCGGGCCCCCGCGGCGACGGCGACGATGATCGTCGACAGCCCCACGCCGCCGCAGCCGTAGACGACGACCCACTCCCCTGGTGCCACCCGACCGCGGGCGTGCAGTGCGTGGTACGCGGTGCCGAAGCGGCACCCGAGTCCGGCGGCCTCGGCGAACCCGACCGCGTCCGGCAGGTGCACGAGGTTCACGTCGGCGTGCGGGACGACCACGGACTCCGCGTACGAGCCCTGCAGGGTGAAGCCGGGCTGCTGCTGGCGTGTGCACACCTGGGTCGCGCCGTCGCGGCACTGGTCGCACGTGCCGCACGCGAAGACGAAGGGTGCGGTGACCCGGTCCCCCACGACGACACGGGTGACGGACGCCCCGACGGCGGTGACGACCCCGGCGAACTCGTGCCCCGGGACGTGGGGCAGCCGCACGGAGTCGTCGTGGCCCCGCCAGGCGTGCCAGTCGCTGCGGCACACGCCGGTCGCCGCGACCCGGACGACGACGCCGTCGTCCGGGGCGTTCGGCTCGGGGAGCTCGACGATCGAGGGGGTGGAACCGAACCGGTCGTACTGGACTGCGCGCACGGCGCCATCCTGGCAGACGCGCGACGCCGGGCGCGCGGCAGGTCGACCGCGCTCCCGGCGCTCGACGGCCCGCCTAGTACTCGATGCGCCCGTCGCGGTCGTGGAACTCCCCCGTCGGCCCGTCCGCGCCGATCGTCGCCAGGGCCACCGTCGCGTCGGTGCCCTCGGTGACGGTCTGGTGCCCGCCGAAGCCGTTGAAGGCCGTCGCGGTGTAGCCCGGGTCGCTCGCGTTCACCCGGAAGCCGGGCAGGTTCTTGGCGTACTGCACCGTCATCGCGATCAGCGCCGCCTTCGACGCCGCGTACGGCACGGCCGCGACCGGGTGCTCGTCGCGTCCCGGCGTGGTCAGCCAGCGGGCGAACCCGACGCCGGATGCCACGTTCACGATCACGGGGTTCTCGGAGGCGCGCAGGAGCGGCAGCGCCGCCTGCGTCACCCGGACCACGCCCGTGACGTTGGTGGCGAGCACGGCGTCGAGGGCGCCGGCATCGAGGTCGTCGACCCCGAACGAGGTGCCGAGCACCCCGGCGTTGTTGACCAGCACGTCGAGCTCCGGCAGTGCCGCGATCGCCGCGTCCACGCTGGCCTGGTCGGTCACGTCGAGCTGCACGACGTGCGCGCCGAGGGCCCGGACGTCGTCGCCGTCGGCGGTGTCCCGCATCCCGGCGTACACGGTGTGCCCGGAGTCGATGAGCCGTCGTGCGGTCTCGAGGCCGAGGGAGCGGTTGGCTCCGGTGATGAGTGTCGTCGTCATGCCTCCACCCTGCTCTCCGGTCGACCGTGTTCCCAGGCACCGTTCGACGGTGGGACCAGCGGTACCAGGACCGATCCCGCCCGAACGGCGAGGATGGGACCATGAGCGAGTTCGCGGACGTCCTGCGGTCCTGGCGTGACCGGGTCCGACCCGAGGAGGTCGGGCTGCCGGCCGGCGCGGGACGTCGGACACCCGGACTGCGGCGCGAGGAGCTCGCTGCGCTGGCCGGGGTCAGCGTCGACTACGTCGTGCGCCTCGAGCAGGGCCGGGCGACGAACCCCTCGCCGCAGATGCTCGGCGCGCTGGCGACGGCACTCCGCCTGTCCGTGGCGGAGCGCGACCACCTGTTCCGGGTGGCCGGCGCGGCCCCGCCGTCCCGCCAGCTCGTCCCCCGGCACGTGCCGCCGGGCGTGCAGCGCATCGTGGACCGGCTCGGCGACGTGCCGATCGCGGTGTTCACGGCCGCCCACGACATCGTCCTCTGGAACGACCTGTGGGCCGCCCTGAACGGCGACCCCTCGGGCTGGACCGGCATCGAGGGCAACCTCGTCTGGCGGCACTTCGTGCACGGCCACGACGGCGTCTCGTGGGACGACACCCACCAGGAGGACTTCTCGAGCGACCTGGTCGCCGACCTCCGCGCCGCGTCCGGACGCTACCCGGCCGACCGCGACCTCGCCGCCCTGGTCGCCCGCCTGCGTCGCGAGTCCCCGGAGTTCGAGCGACGGTGGGAGACCGGGCGGATCGCCGAGCACCGGACGAGCCGGAAGGTCGTCGCGAGCCGCGTCGGTCCGGTGGAGATCGACTGCGACGTCCTCACGGTGCCGGGCAGCGATCTCCGGATCGTCGTCTACACCGCGACGCCCGGTTCACCGGACGCAGCCGCCCTCGACCTGCTCCGGGTGACCGGGCTGCAAGAGCTGCCGACCGCCTGAGCGGGCGCAGGGCTACTCGCCGAACCCCGAGCGGACCAGTGCCACCAGCGTGTCGACGGCGTCCTGCGCGTCCGGACCGTCCGCCTCGACCGTCACGGACGCCCCCTGCGGCAGCGCCAGCGCCATGATCGCGAGCAGGCTCTTCGCGTCGACGCCGTTCACGCGGACGCGTGCCTCGTGCTTCGCCGCTGCCTTCACGAACTCGGCCGCGGGGCGGGCGTGCAGCCCGCTCTCGTTGACGAGCTCGACGGTCGCCGAGGCGACCGTCCCGTCGACGGGAGTTGCCTCGTCTGCCGGTGCCGTGCCTCCCGGCCGGGCGTCGTCGTCGAGCGTCGACCCGCCGGCGGACGCCGCTGCCGCCAGGACCGCCTTGGCGTCGCCGCCGGTCTGCGCGGCGACCGCGGCGGCGACCGTCCCCTCGACGAGCGGCGCCTGCGAGACGTGCACGCGGGCGCGGGCCTCGTCGTCGAGGAAGTCGAGCGCGGTGTCCGTGGTGAGGTAGGCGGACCCGAGGTCGCAGAGCACGACGACGGCGTCCGCGGCGGCGAGTTCCTCGATGCCGTCGGTGATCGCCTCGAAGGACGTCCCGATGCCGCCGTCGTCCGTGCCCCCGGCGGCGACGAGCGGGACGTCCGCCGCCATCTGGCGGGCGAGCTCGACGGTACCGGTCGCGATCGCCGCACTGTGCGACACGACCAGGATGCCGACGGTCACGCTGCGTCCACCGCTGCGCGCAGGATGTACGCGGTCGACTGCGCGCCCGGGTCGCGGTGCCCGACGGCGCGCTCGCCGAGGTAGCTCGCGCGCCCCTTGCGGGCGACGAGCGGGTCCGTCGACTCGGCGCCCGTGACGGCGGCGTCGGCCGCGGCCTCGAGCACCCGCTCCGGGCCCTCGCCGGCCGCTGCCGCCGTGCTCGCGGCGTCGACGGCGGCGGACCACGCGTCGACCATCGTCTTGTCGCCGACCTCGGCCTTGCCGCGCGACACGACGCCGTCGCGGGCGGCGGTGAGCACCGCGACCAGGGCGTCCGCGTCGAGCTCGGTAGCCTCCCCCGCCGCCTGCGCGGCCTTCAGGTAGGCGGTCCCGAACAGCGGACCGGCGGCGCCGCCGACGGTCGAGATGAGCTTCGTCGCGACGACCTTGAGGACCGCTCCCGGGGTCTCGAAGGAGCCGGCGTCGACGGCCTCGAGGACGGCGCGGAAGCCGCGGTCCAGGTTCTCGCCGTGGTCGCCGTCACCGATCTCGCGGTCGAGCGTGACGAGTTCTGCCCGGTGCTCGTCGATCGTCGCCGCGGTGCGACGCACCCAGTCGATGGCCCATGCGGTGTCGAGCGCCAATTCGTGTTCCCTTCCTGGACGGTGGTCGGTGGTCAACGGCCCCAGCGCAGTGCCGGGGTCTCCACCGGAGCGTCCCAGAGGGCGGTGAGCTCCTCGTCGAGCACCGTGACGGTGATCGAGAAGCCCGGCATCTCCAGGGACGTGACGTAGTCGCCGACCAAGCTACGCGCGACGTGGTGCCCGCGGTCGGTGAGCACCTCGGCGGCGCGTCGGTAGACGATGTAGAGCTCGGACTGCGGGGTCCCGCCCATGCCGTTCACCAGGAGCAGCAGTTGCGAGCCGGCCGGTGCGTCGAGGTCGGCGAGCACCGGTCCGAGCACGCGGTCGACGAGCTCGTCGGCGGGCGCCATCGCGATCCGCTCACGACCGGGCTCACCGTGGATCCCGATGCCGAGTTCGACCTCGTCGTCGGCGAGCGTGAAGGACGGCTCCCCCGCGTGCGGCACCGTGCCGGAGCCGAGCGCGAGCCCCATCGACCGCGTGACGTCGTTGACGTGCCGGGCGACGGCCGCAACGGCGTCGAGGTCGTCGCCGCGCTCGGCAGCGGCGCCGGCGCACTTCTCGACGACGACGGTCCCGGCGACACCGCGGCGCCCGGCGGTGTACAGCGAGTCCTGCACGGCGACGTCGTCGTCGACCACGACCGACTCGACACGGACGTCGTCCATCGCGGCGAGCTCGGCGGCGGTCTCGAAGTTGAGCACGTCGCCCGTGTAGTTCTTGACGATGTGGAGCACGCCCGCTCCCCCGTCGACGGCCTTGGTCGCTGCGACGATCGGGTCCGGGGTCGGGCTCGTGAAGACCGGACCGGGGACGGCCGCGTCGAGCATGCCGTGGCCGACGAAGCCCGCGTGCAGCGGCTCGTGTCCGCTGCCGCCACCGCTGACGATGCCGACCTTGCCCGCGACCGGGGCGTCGACGCGCCGGAGGTGGATCGGGTCCTCGACGAGGACCACGTGGCCCTCGTGCGCCCGGGCGAAGCCGCGGACGGTCTCGGTGACGACGTCGTGCGGATCGTTGATGAGCTTCTTCACGCTGACCTCCACGGGTGCGGGGCCGACCGTCGGAGGAGCCGTCCACCGCCGTCGTCGACCGGAGTGGGTTCACCCTACAGCGGGCGCTCGTTCGCATGCCGTGCACGTTCGTGCACGACCATCGCGGTCAGCGGGCCGCTTCGGATGGCGCGCCGCACACTGCTCCTGCACGTTCGTGCACTTCGCGGAGGTTCCCTCGGCGCCGCATCGCGGAGCGGTGACCGGCGTCACTATGCTCGGCCCCAATCACTCGACGGGGAGTGCCGGACGCAGCACCACCGGACCCCCACCCACTCGCACTGGAGGTCACCGATGGACGGCATCGGCGTCAATTTCATGTCAGAGCTCGTCGGAACGGCGTTGCTCATCATCCTCGGTGGCGGTGTCGTCGCCGCCGTGTCCCTCACGAAGTCCAAGGGCTTCGGCGCCGGCTTCCTCATGGTCACGATCGGCTGGGGCTTCGCGGTCTTCGCCGGCGTCACCGTGTCGTACAGCTCGGGCGGCCAGCTGAACCCCGCCGTGACCCTCGCCCAGGCGCTCCTGGGCAACATCACCGTCGGCGAGATGTTCCTCTACTGGATCGCCCAGCTCATCGGCGCGATCATCGGTGCCGTCATCGTGTGGCTCGCCTACAAGCAGCACTTCGACGAGGAGCCCGACGCAGCCGCCAAGCTCGGCGTGTTCTCCACCGGCCCGGCCATCCGCAGCTACGGCTGGAACGTCGTCACCGAGATCATCGGCACCTTCGTCCTCGTGTTCGTCGTCCTCGCCTTCACCAACGGCAAGACCCCGGCCGAGCTCGGCGCGGTCCCCGTCGCCTTCCTCGTGATCGCGATCGGTGTCTCGCTCGGTGGCCCCACCGGCTACGCCATCAACCCGGCCCGTGACCTCGGCCCGCGCATCGCGCACGCGCTCCTGCCCATCAAGGGCAAGGGCTCGAGCGACTGGGCCTACGCGTGGGTCCCGGTCGTCGGCCCGCTGATCGGTGGCGCCCTCGCCGCCGGCGCGTCGACCTTCCTGCTCCCCGTCGTCTCCTGACGACCTCCCGTCCACCACACCGAACACACCCCCAAGGAGAACCCATGGCCGACTACATCGTCGCCATCGACCAGGGCACGACCTCGACGCGCGCCATCGTCTTCGACCACTCCGGCTCGATCGTGTCCGTCGGACAGAAGGAGCACGAGCAGATCTTCCCGCGAGCGGGATGGGTCGAGCACGACCCGGCCGAGATCTGGGACAACGTCCGCGAGGTCATCGGCCAGGCCCTGTCCCGCGCCGACATCACCCGCCACGACGTCGCGGCGGTCGGCATCACGAACCAGCGCGAGACCGCGGTGGTCTGGGACAAGAACACCGGCAAGGCCGTCTACAACGCCATCGTCTGGCAGGACACCCGCACGCAGTCGATCGTCGACAAGCTCGCCGACGGTGACACCGACCGCTACAAGGCGGTCGTCGGCCTGCCCCTCGCGACGTACTTCGCCGGCACCAAGATCGCCTGGATCCTCGAGAACGTCGAGGGTGCGCGCGAGAAGGCCGAGGCGGGCGACCTGCTGTTCGGCACCACCGACACCTGGGTCCTCTGGAACCTGACCGGCGGCACCGACGGCGGCGTCCACAAGACCGACGTCACGAACGCGTCCCGCACGCTGTTCATGGACCTCGAGACGCTGCAGTGGCGCGACGACATCCTGGCCGACTTCGGGGTGCCGAAGTCGATGCTCCCGGAGATCGTCAGCTCCTCCGAGGTCTACGGCCACGTCGAGTCCTCGAGCCTGCTCCGCGAGGTCCCGATCGCCGGCATCCTCGGCGACCAGCAGGCCGCGACCTTCGGGCAGGCGGCGTTCGACCAGGGCGAGTCGAAGAACACCTACGGTACCGGCAACTTCCTCATCTTCAACACGGGCACGGAGATCGTCCGGTCGGAGAACGGGCTGCTCACCACGGTCGGCTACAAGCTCGGCGACCAGGAGACGCACTACGCCCTCGAGGGCTCGATCGCCGTCACGGGCTCGCTCATCCAGTGGCTCCGCGACAACCTCGGCATCATCGGCAGCGCACCGGAGGTCGAGGCCCTCGCCAAGACCGTCGAGGACAACGGCGGCGTGTACTTCGTGCCGGCGTTCTCCGGCCTGTTCGCGCCGTACTGGCGCCCGGACGCCCGCGGCGCGCTCGTGGGTCTGACCCGGTACGTCAACAAGGGCCACATCGCCCGTGCCGCCCTCGAGGCGACGGCGCTGCAGACCCGCGAGGTCCTCGACGCCGTCAACGCCGACTCCGGCGTCGACCTGACCGAGCTCAAGGTCGACGGTGGCATGACCGCCAACGACGCGCTCATGCAGTTCCAGGCGGACATCCTGAACGTGCCGGTCGTCCGCCCGGTCGTCGCGGAGACCACCGCCCTCGGTGCCGCCTACGCCGCCGGTCTGGCCGTCGGGTTCTGGGCGAACCTCGACGAGCTCCGCGCCAACTGGCAGGAGGACAAGCGCTGGGAGCCGCAGCTCGACGACGCCGAGCGCGACCGCACGCTCCGCCTGTGGAAGAAGGCCGTCACGAAGACCTTCGACTGGGTCGACGAGGACGTGCGCTGACGCTCTGCTGAGGTGACCGCCTGGAGGCGCGGTGCCGGTCCCACGGACCGGCACCGCGCCTCTCGTGCGTGCGCTGGTGGTGCTCAGGCAGCGGGTGCCGCGCCGACCCAGTCGGCGAGCTTGCGGGCCGCGGCGCCGGAGTCGACCGCGTCCGCCGCCACGACGAGCTGCTCGCGGAAGCGCTGCAGGATCGGCCGGTCGGCCTGCTCCGGGTCCTCGGCCAGGCGGAAGGACACGAGACCGGCAGCGGCGTTGAGCAGGACGATGTCGCGGACCGGTCCGGTCTCCCCGGCGAGCACGCGGTGGACGACCGCGGCGTTGTGCTCGGGGTCGCCGCCGAGCAGGTCCTCGGTGCGGGCGCGGGCGATGCCGAGGTCGCGGGGGTCGAGGTCGTGCTCGGTGACCCGCCCGCCCGTGACCTCCCAGATGTGCGAGTGCCCGGTCGTCGTGAGCTCGTCCAGCCCGTCGTCCCCCCGGAAGACCAACGCGGTCGCGCCCCGGGTCTGGAACACGCCCGTGATGATCGGCACCAGTTCGAGCTGTGCCACGCCCACGGCGTTCGCCTCGCAGCGCGCCGGGTTCACGAGCGGCCCGAGGAAGTTGAACACCGTCGGGACGCCGATCTCGCGACGGACGGGGGCGGCGTGCGCGAAGCCCGGGTGGAAGGCGCTCGCGAAGGCGAAGGTCAGTCCGACACGCCGGAAGGTGTCCGCGACGCGCACCGCGTCCATGGAGAGGTCGAGCCCGAGCGCGGCGAGCACGTCGCTCGACCCGGACTTCGAGGAGCTCGCGCGGTTGCCGTGCTTGACGACCGGCACGCCCGAGGCGGCGATGACGATCGCGGCCATCGTCGAGACGTTCACGGTGCCGACCACGTCGCCCCCGGTGCCGACGATGTCGAGCGCCATCGGGTCGACGTCCAGCGGTACGGCGGCGTCGAGGATCGCGTCGCGGAACCCGACGACCTCGTCGACCGTCTCGCCCTTCGCCCGCAGCGCCACGGCGAAGGCGGCGATCTGGGAGTGGGTCGCACGTCCCTGCACGATCTCCTCCATGGCCCACGTGGACTGGCTGATCGTGAGGTCCTCGCGTGCCATGAGGGCGCTGATCACCGCGGGCCAGGAGAGTGGGAGCGACATGCCTCGATCGTACTGAGTTCGGAAGACCCGCCAGTCTGCTGCGAAAACACTGTCACCGGTTTCGGCCATAATGGAACACGTGACTAGCACCCCTCTCTCCAGATCCGCCAGCGGTCCGGTCCTGAACAGGCCGAACGCCGTTGCCGTGGGGACGATCGTGTGGCTGGGCAGCGAGGTCATGTTCTTCGCCGGCCTGTTCGCGATCTACTTCACGCTGCGCAGCACGTCCCCCGAGCTCTGGGCCACCGAGACCTCCAAGCTCGACGTGCCCTACGCCTCCGTGAACACGATCATCCTGGTGCTGTCCAGCTTCGCCTGCCAGTTCGCGGTGTTCGCCGCGGAGCGCTTCCAGGTGCACCGCACGAGCTGGAACCCGAAGGACTGGGGCATGACGGAGTGGTTCTTCGTCACCTACTGCATGGGCGCGATCTTCGTCTGCGGCCAGCTCTTCGAGTACGCGCACCTCTGGCACGACGGGGTCACGCTGTCGTCCAGCGCCTACGGCTCCGCGTTCTACATGACCACCGGCTTCCACGGCCTGCACGTCACGGGTGGTCTCATCGCCTTCCTCCTGACCCTCGGCCGCGGCTTCGCCGCCAAGAACTTCGGTCACAAGGAAGCGACCACCGCGATCGTCGTGTCGTACTACTGGCACTTCGTCGACGTCGTCTGGATCGGCCTCTTCGCCGTCATCTACCTTCTCAAGTAGGAACTGGATAGCCCCCACCGCATGTTCAACAGAAGCAAGTCCAAGAAGGGCCGCCGCTCCCCGATGGCGACCGTGTCGCTCATCGTCGTGGGTCTGATGACCACCGGCGGCGCGTACGCGCTGTTCAGCTCGACGGCCAACGCCGACGACAGCACCACCACCGCTGCGTCGAGCCAGTCCCAGGTGAACGAGGGCGAGAAGCTCTTCGCCTCGAACTGCGCCACCTGCCACGGGCTCGATGCCCAGGGCACCGGCGAGGGCCCGTCCCTCATCGGCGTCGGCGCCGCGTCGGTCGACTTCCAGGTCGGCACCGGCCGCATGCCGATGGCTGCGCAGGGCCCCCAGGCCGAGGAGAAGCCCGCTCAGTTCACGGACGAGCAGGTCGACGCCATGGGCGCCTACGTCGCTTCGCTGGGCCCCGGCCCGTCGGTCCCGTCCTCGTCGCTGACGGACGGCAAGGGTGACGCGGCCGAGGGCGCCGAGCTCTTCCGCATCAACTGCGCCATGTGCCACAACGTGGCCGGTGCCGGTGGCGCCCTGACCGAGGGCAAGTACGCCCCGAACCTGCAGTCGGTGTCCGGCAAGCACATCTACGAGGCCATGGTCACGGGCCCGCAGAACATGCCGGTGTTCAACGACCTGAACCTCACCCCGGAGCAGAAGGCCGACATCATCACGTACCTCAAGTACGTGCAGGACAACAAGTCGCCCGGCGGGTTCGCCCTCGGCTCCCTCGGCCCGGTGGCAGAGGGTCTGTTCATCTGGATCTTCGGCCTCGGTGCCGTCGTCGCGATGACCGTCTGGCTGACGGCGAAGTCCAACTGATCGTCCGTGTCGAACGACACTGAAGGGAACACCATGGCAGAGCACGACGACGAGGCACTGAACTCGTCCTCGGCTGTCGAGAAGCACGGCACGACCAGCACCTCCGTCGGGACGGCTGTCGTCCCCGCCGAGCCGTTCGAGAACCCGGGCGAGCCGCCGCACCGCCCTCGCCGCACCGACGTCGACCCGAAGAAGCAGCGCCTCGCCGAGCGTCAGGTCGCGACGTTCTTCTACCTCTCCGTCGTGGGCAGCGTCCTCGCGATCGCGGCGTACGTCGCGTTCCCGATCGACCCCGAGGACTTCGGAACCGTCCGTGCCGGCAACCTCTGGCTCGGCCTCTCGATCGCGCTCGCCCTCCTCGCACTCGGCCTCGGCGCCGTCTACTGGGGCAAGTCGCTGGTCGTCGACCGCGAGATCTCGGAGATGCGCCACGGCACCCGTGGCACCGACGCGACCCGCGCCAAGGCGGTCGAGGCGTTCCAGCTCGCCGACAAGGAGTCGGGCTTCAGCCGTCGCAAGCTGATCCGCAACTCGATGATCGGTGCGCTGGCGGCCTTCCCGCTGCCGGGCATCGTGCTCGTCCGTGACCTGGCCCCCGCCGAGGACCCGAACGAGCTCCTGCGCCACACGTTCTGGAAGTCGGGCATGCGCCTGACCAAGGACCCGACGGGCCTGCCGATCAAGGCGTCCGACGTCACGATCGGTTCGGTGTTCCACGTCATCCCGGACGGCATGCTCGACTCCGAGCACATGCTCGAGGAGAAGGCGAAGGCCTCCGTCCTCCTCATGCGTCTCGACCCGAAGGACCTCAACCCCAGCAAGGGGCACGAGGACTGGGGCTACGACGGCATCGTCGCCTACTCCAAGATCTGCACCCACGTCGGGTGCCCGGTCGCGCTCTACGAGCAGCAGACGCACCACCTGCTGTGCCCGTGCCACCAGTCGACGTTCGACGTCTCGAACAACTGCGAGGTCATCTTCGGCCCGGCTGCACGTCCCCTCCCCCAACTTCCGATCGCGATCGACGACGACGGCTACCTGGTCGCACAGAGCGACTTCCACGAGCCGGTCGGGCCGTCCTTCTGGGAGCGTGAACGCTGATGACCAGCACCACCACCACCAGCGCACCGACGACGGCCACCCGGCCCGAGCCGACGCGCGGGTCCCGTCTCATCGGGGCCACCGCCAACTACATCGACGAGCGCACCAGCATCTCCGGCCTCGTGAAGGAGGTCGGGCGCAAGATCTTCCCCGACCACTGGAGCTTCATGCTCGGCGAGGTCGCGCTCTACAGCTTCGTCGTCGTCCTGCTCTCGGGAACGTTCCTGACGTTCTTCTTCCAGGCGTCGATGACCGAGGTCGTCTACAACGGCTCCTACGTGCCGCTCAAGGGCGTCGAGATGTCGACCGCCCTGCAGTCGACGCTGAACATCTCGTTCGACATCCGCGGCGGGCTGTTCGTCCGGCAGATCCACCACTGGGCCGCCCTGCTGTTCGTCGCCTCGGTGATGCTGCACATGGCCCGCGTGTTCTTCACGGGTGCCTTCCGCAAGCCGCGTGAGCTCAACTGGGTCTTCGGCTTCGTGCTGTGGGTCCTGGCCATGGCCGAGGGCTTCACCGGCTACTCGCTCCCCGACGACCTGCTCTCCGGCAACGGTCTCCGCATCATCGTCGGCATGATCGAGGGCGTCCCGGTGATCGGCGTCTGGATCGCCTACCTGCTCTTCGGCGGCGAGTTCCCGGGCACCGACATCGTCGGCCGCCTCTACACGCTGCACATCCTGCTGCTGCCGGCGATCCTCGTCGCCGTGCTGGGCGTCCACCTCGTGCTGGTCGTCATCAACAAGCACACGCAGTTCGCCGGACCCGGCAAGACCGAGGAGAACGTCGTCGGCGTCCCGATCCTCCCGGCGTTCGCCGCGAAGGCCGGTGGCTTCTTCTTCATCGTCGCGGGCATCCTGGCCCTCATCGCGTCGCTGTTCACGATCAACCCGATCTGGAACTACGGCCCGTACGACCCGTCCCCGGTGTCCGCCGGTACCCAGCCCGACTGGTACATCGGCTTCGCCGACGGTGCGCTCCGTCTGGTGCCGCCGCACTGGGAGGTCGTGTGGTTCGGCTACACGGTGTCGTTCAACATCCTCGCGCCGATCGCCGTCCTGATGGCCCTCATCATCGCGATGTTCGCCTACCCGTTCCTCGAGGCGTGGGTGACGGGCGACAAGCGTGAGCACCACCTCGCCGACCGTCCGCGCAACGCCCCGACCCGCACGGCCATCGGTGCCGCCGGCATCACGCTCTACGCGTCGCTGTGGGCCGCTGCCTCGTCGGACATCATCGCGACGCACTTCATGGTGTCGATCGAGCACGTGATCCACGTGATCCAGGCCACGACGGTCCTCGGCCCGTTCGTCGCCTTCTGGATCACGAAGCGTGTCTGCCTGGCGCTGCAGAAGAAGGACCGCGAGATCGTCCTGCACGGCTACGAGTCGGGCCGCATCGTCCGACTCCCCCACGGCGAGTACATCGAGGTGCACGAGCAGCTCGACGAGTACGAGCGCTGGAAGCTCCTGCAGTTCAACGAGTACAAGCCGCTCATGGTCCGCCCGGATGCGAAGGGTCGGATCACCGGCGTGCAGAAGGTCCGTGCGAACGTCTCCCGCTTCTTCTTCGAGGACCGCATCGCGCCGGTCACGAAGGCCGAGCTCGAGGCCGCGCACGCCGCACACCACGGCCCGGAGTTGGAGGGCGACCACCAGGCCCAGGCCCCGGCGCTCGGTGCGGCCAACCACTGAATACCAGCACCACCGAACGAGCCCCCCGACCACATCGTGGTCGGGGGGCTCGTTCGTTCCGGTTCGGCGAAACCCCGCTTCCGGTTCACCCCCAGTTCACGGTGTCGTGCTGGACTCGTCCAGGACGGTGTGGCAACGTGTTGCACCACGCATCCGCCAACGGAACGAGAGACCGATGGACAGCCGGACGGCCGAACACCCCAGGCCGAACCACTTCCTCCTCCACCTCAGCGACACCCACCTCGTGGCGGGTGACGGCGCGCTCTACGGCGACGTCGACTCCGCCGCGCGACTCTCCGCGATCATCGCCGACATCGAGGCATCGGGCACGCGGCCCGAGGCGATCGTCATCACCGGCGACGTGGCGGACAAGGGCGAACCCGGTGCCTACGTGCGGGTCCGAGACATCGTCGAGCCGGCCGCCGAGCGCCTCGGTGCGCAGGTCGTGTGGGCCATGGGGAACCACGACGAGCGCGGTGCCTTCCGGCAGGAGCTCTTCGGTCTCCAGCCGACCGACCGTCCGGTCGACTTCGTCTACGACGTGAACGGCCTCCGCGTCATCACCCTCGACACGAGCGTGCCGGGGGCGCACCACGGCGAGGTCTCCCCCGCCCAGCTCGACTGGCTCGCCGAGGTGCTGTCCGAGGCGGCGCCGCACGGCACGATCCTCGCGATGCACCACCCGCCGGTGCCGAGCGTGCAGGACCTCGCCGTGCTCGTCGAGCTGCGCGACCAGGCCGCGCTGGCGGAGGTCGTCGAGGGGTCGGACGTCATCTCGATCATCGCCGGACACCTGCACTACTCGACGAGCGCCGTGTTCGCGGGTGTGCCCGTGTCCGTGGCGAGTGCCACCTGCTACACCCAGGACCTCACCGAGTACCAGGGCGGGACCCGGGGCCAGGACGGCGCGCAGTCGTTCAACCTCGTGCACGTGTACGGCAACAACGTCGTGCACTCCGTTGTGCCGATCGGCCACTACTCGACGGTGGGTGAGCCGGTGTCCGCGGAGCAGACCGAGGCGCGTCTCGGTGCGGCCGGCATCACCATCGCTCCGGCCGTCGAGCCGGCGCCCGTCACGTCGAGCATCCCGGTGTTCACCCTGGACACGGTGCCCACCTCCCCCATCCGTCGCTGACCGCCATCCGTCCTTGATGGCCGTCACGTCGCTGACGGCCACCTGTCCTTGATGGCCGGATGTCGCTGCATGCCGGACAGCGATGGAGGGTGACGTCCCTGCCGGACGCGCGCCGGGCCTCCCGTCCGTCACTGTGGATGTTCGCGTCCGCCGAACGGCCACGACGTGCCGCGCGCGGTCGTCCGGCGGGCACGACTCGTCGCGCCCGCGCGCCGAGCGTGACAGGAAGGACCCGCTCGCGCGGAGGCGACCGGCCCGGAACAGGCCGGACCGGCCGCAGCCCGCTCAGTCGGTCGGCTGCTCCCACGGCGCCGGGAACGGGAAGTACTTCTCGAGGAAGTCCGTCACCCGCCGCGTGCGCTCCTCGTCGGAGACCTCCGGGAAGCTGCCGTCGTTGAGGCAGAAGAAGTCGACGTTCCGCTTCTTGAGCAGGTCCTCGAGCGCCTTGAGCCCGGACTGCATCGTCGTGTCGACGTACCGGACCGGCGCGTTCTCCTGCACGATGGCCCGCCCCGTGAGCAGCGCGTAGTAGTGGTAGAGCGAGTTCGTGACGGAGATGTTCTCGGCCGCACGGAACCGCGAGGCCATCGTCGCGCGGAACTCGTCCGCGAACTCGTGCTCCATCTCGGTCATGATCGACGCCCGGAGCGGGGTCGGCGCGTGCTCGAGGTGCCGCGTGGTGACGGCGCCGAACCGCTGCTGCAGGAGGCGGCGGTTGACCCGGGCGGAGTTCTCGAATCCGCTTCGAGCCGGGTTGTTCGAGCCGAGCCCGATGCGGGTCGTCGCGAGGATGAACTTCGTCACCGAACCCGGGCTGAAGAACACCGACGGGTCCACGAGTCGCCCGAAGAACATGTCGTCGTTTGAGTAGATGAAGTGCTCGCTGATGCCCGGGATGTGGTGCAGCTGGGACTCGACGGCCTGCGAGTTGTGCGTCGGCAGCACGGACGGGTCGGCGAAGAACTCCTCGCTCCGCACGATCCGCACCTTCGGGTGGTCCGCGAGCCACGCCGGCGCCGGGGAGTCGGTGGCGATGTAGATGCGGCGGATCCACGGTGCGAAGGTGTGCACGGAGCGGAGCGCGTACTTCAGCTCGTCGATCTGCCGGAAGCGGGCCGGGGCGTCGTCGCCCTCGCCGAGCACGGCGTTCGCCTGCGCGGCCTGACGGGCGCGCTGGTACTCGATCGCGTTGCCGTCGACCCACGAGAAGACGATGTCGATGGGGAAGCGGATGTCGGAGACGTGGTCGTCGAACATGTGCTCGACCGTCCGCCAGGTGCGGCCGTACCGCTCGATGTCGACGAGCACGAACTCGTCGATCGGCAGGCTGCGGCGCATGAGCGCGTTCTCGACGGGCGCGAGCACCTCGGTGTCGGTGACGCGCCAGAACTCGAGCTGCACGCTCGTCTCGGCGCCGTACCGGAGGCGACCGAGGGGCTCGAGGCGGGGCCGGAAGACCCGGAGCACGGGCTCGTCGGCGTTGCCGAGGCCGTCGTCGACGACGAGGACCGCGGGCTCCCCCGGCGGCTTGGCGTAGAGCGGCTCGTTCGCTGCGGCCGCCATGACGGCGCTCTCGGCGCGCTGGCGGTCCCGCTCGTCGACCGCGATGACCGGCCGTCGGTCGTTGCCACGGATGAGCAGGTGGTCGACGTCACCGGCGGTGAGGGCGTCGTCGAGGAACAACAGGTCCTCGATCATCGACTGCTGGGGCGTGAGGTGCCCGTTGACCAGGGTCAGCCGTCCCTTGCGGACGACGACGTCGGGACGGTCGAGACCGCCGGAGGACGGTCGAGGGTTCAGCAGAGGACTCTCGGTCGCCGGCTCGGTCTCGTGGCTCATCCATGCCCTTCGGGTCGCGTCAGCCGGACCCCGTGCCCGGCTCCTGCGATCCTACCGTCCGCCGGGAGAACGCGAGCGCGTGCCGGTCACGGCCGGGAGGCACGCCCCGCGTCCGCCTCACGGGGCACCTTGACCGAGATCCCGACCAGGATGAACGCCGCGGCCGCGACGAGCTGCAGGGCCGCCCAGACCTGTCCCGGGATCGGCACGACGACGACCGGGTTCCAGCAGACCGCGATCGCGGCCGTCAGGGCCACGGCCCACCACGCCCGGCCGCGGACCGCGAAGACGAGCACGATGAGGGCGAGCACCGTCACCCCCCAGCGGACGAAGACGAACGCCGACGAGTCGACGATCGCCACGAAGGCGACGAGGACCACCGCGGCGAGCAGCGACGGCGCGAGTGCGGGGCGCGTGAACGACGGTGTGCCGTCGGTCCCGGCGGTCGCGCCCGCCGGCCGTCGCGCGTCCGGACGCCCCGACGGCACGCCCTGCAGCGACGACCCGGCCGGTGGGCGTCCCTTCCGCGGCATCAGGCGCCGGTCTCCCCGAGGTCGATCGCCTGGATGGAGCGGGACATCGGGGGCAGGTCGCGGACCCGTTCGAGCGCCGGCAGGAGCTCGTCGACGACCGCGCGGTAGCCGTCCTCGGTCAGGTGCAGGCCGTCGTCGGTGTACCGGGCGTCCAGGTGGTCGTCGTCGGCGAGGGCCGGCCACAGGTCGAGGTACTGCGCGTGGCAGGTTGCGACGAACTGGCGGAGGTGGCGGTTGGCCTCCTCGATCTTCGCGCACCAGTTGGCCTGCCGCGGCAGGATCGAGACGAGCAGCAGTCGGACCCCGGGCAGCTCGCGGCGGAGCGTCACGAGGATCGACTCCACGCCGCGGACGACGTGCTCGACGCTGGCGCGGTGGTTGCCGAAGTCGTTCGTCCCGATGAGGAGCACGATCACCTCGGGCTGCTCCGCGATGACGTCGTCGAGCCGGGCGAGCACGCCGTCGGTGGTGTCGCCACCGACTCCGCGGTTGCTCGTGCGTTCGCCGGGGAGCCACTGGTCCCACGACCCCTGCTCGGTGATGCTGTCGCCCAGGAACAGGACGCTGGGGTGTTCCGTGGTCATGCTGCCTCCTCGTGTGCCGGTTGCGGGTCCCCATTCTGCTGGGTCCAGTTCCGCCCCGTCGACTCGGTGTGTTCGGACTCGCGCTCGGCCGCCGCGGTGATGCGCTCGACCATGCCGGGGAAGATGACGCCGTGGAAGGGCAGGATGCCGTACCAGTACAGGCGCCCGGACAGCCCCTGGGGGAAGTAGATCGCCCGCTGGTGGTAGTCACTGCCGCCGTCGTCGCTCGGCGTCACGGTCATCTCGAGCCAGGCGCGGCCCGGGGACTTGAACTCCGCCCGCAGGCGGAGGTACCGGCCACGCTCGAGCTGCTCGACGCGCCACCAGTCGAGCGCGTCGCCCTGCTCGAGCCGGCGCTGGTCGCGACGGCCCCGGTTCAGCCCGACGCCGCCGGCCACCTTGTCGAGCCACCCACGGGCGACCCACGCCAGCGGGAACGAGTACCAGCCGTTCTCGCCGCCGATCGACTCGACGACCCGCCACACGTCCGCGGCGCTGGCCGAGGAGTGTCGCTTCCGGTCGTCCACGTACACCGTGTGGCCGGCCCACTCGGGGTCGCTCGGCAGCGGGTCGGCGGACGTCGCCGCGAGGGTCGCGTTGCGCCAGCTCGTCTCGACCTCGCCGTCGCGCATCTTCGTCAGGGCGAGCCGCACGGCACGGCGGTAGGAGGTCAGGCCGCCCTCGGGACGGGGGACGACGTCGTCGATGTCGTGCTCGCGCTGGACGCACTCGAACTGGAGCGACTCGATGATCGGCGTCGCGAGCTTGCGCGGGATGGGCGTCACGATGTTGAACCAGTGCGCGGACAGCCCCGGGGTGAGCACGGGGAGCACCGAGAAGCGGCGCTGCGGCAGCCCGGCCTCGACCGCGTAGCCGTTGAGCATCTGGCCGTACTTGAGCACGTCCGGCCCGCCGATGTCGAAGGTGCGGTTCACGTCGGCCGGGATCCGGAGCGCCTCGACGAGGTAGTACAGGACGTCCCGCACGGCGATCGGCTGGATGCGGTTGCGCACCCACCGCGGCGCGGGCATCCACGGCAGGACGTCGGTGACGTGGCGGATCATCTCGAACGAGGTGCTGCCCGAGCCGATGACCACACCCGCCTGGTAGGCGATGGTCGGCACGCCGGACGCGAGCAGCACGTCGCCCACCTCCTTGCGGCTGCGGAGGTGCTTGGAG